>NZ_JAMYPF010000011.1:0-211932 GCF_040320205.1 Mesorhizobium sp. M0761 | reverse complement strand
GCCAACCAGCACATTGCCGGTGGCCGGGCCGAACAGGCCGGCCCCGATGCTGTCGATGTCGGCAACCGCGGTCGGCACGTCATCGGACACCGTCACGTTGACCGTGCCTGTCGCCTGGGTGCCGTCGGTGTCGGTGGCAACCACGCCGAGATGGCCCAGATCGACTAGGTCGTCGGCGTTAATGCCAGGATGGGCATCGTAATTGTTGTTCAGCGTCGCCGTCACCGTTGCCACATTGTTGGCAACCGCCAGATCCAGCGTCACCACAGTCACGGCGCCGTCATTGCCGACGACCTGGGTGTCCGACACCCGGGTCCAGGTCAAGTTGGCGGTGTTCAACCCGCTCAGGTCGGTGCCAAAGGCGATCGAGGCGATCGCATCCGAGCCCGGCGTGAAGGTGATCGAGTTCGAGGCGAAGTCAGCGCCGGCCGGCGTCGAGCCGTCACTCAGGTTCTGGTCGTCAAGCGCCAGCGTGATCGGAGCGCCGGCAACCGGGGCCGCGCCGTCCGTGATTGTGAAGGCGATGTTGGCCATCGACGTGTCGAGATCGCCGTCCGTCACAGTGTAGGTCGCGTTAACAGCTACCGGACCGGAACTGTTATCCACCGAAGCGTCCGGCGTGAACGAGTAGGACCCGTCCGCCTTCACCTGGATGGTGCCCGCGCCGATGTCGATCAACTGCGAGTAACCCGTGCCGGCATCGAAGATCAGCGCCGTGCCGTTGATATGCGTCACCGTCGCGCCGTCGGCGCCGGCGACGAAGTCCAGCGTGCCCGTCAGCGCCGGGGCACCTTCCGCAATCGACTGCGAGGCCTCATCATGCGCCGTCGGCACGTCGTCGACGATCTGAACGGACAGCGTGCCCGGATGGGACACGTCTCCGTCGGTGTCGGTAACCGTCATCGTCATGTCGTCGAAGATGGAATCTGTCCCCGCGTCGGGGTGAGTCGCGCTATGGACGAGCGTGTAGCTGTAGCTCACCTGGCCTGTGCTGGCGTCGTAGCCGTTGACGGTCAGCGTGTTGCCGAGCGGCGTGATGATGTCGATCGGCGTCGATGCGCTGTTGGCAAGAGCCGCGCCCGAAATCACCTGGCCGGCGATGGTCAGCGAGCCGACACCGTCGGGAGAGGCGATGGTGAAGGTGCCGGTGTTGTGTTCGGAGATGTCGCCGTCAACGCCTGGCGCCGACGCTTCGCCCGAACCTTCCGGCCCAGGGCTTTCCGGCAGGCCCTTTTCATTGACGATGGTGTCGCCGCCCTCGACGGAAGGCGTCAGGTCGATGATCGACGGTGTGGAATCCGGCCGCAGGCTTGGGAACAGCTCGCGATGATCCGGCTGGCCGAACGCCAGGTCTGTCGGAGGCAACAGTGCCGAAAGACCGAACCCGTCGCCGATGCCACCGGGGGGAACCGAGAAGTCTGCGCCGGCGCTTGGGTTCGAACCGCCCGGGCCGGCCGATATGGAACCATCGGCACCGAAGGCGACATCGACGTGGCTCGCTTCAAGAGCGGCCAGCAAGGCCGCGCGCGGAACTTCGACATCACCGATGATGAAGGTCGGCACGTTGAGCGCGCCATCCTTGATGAGGATGACTGAACCGTCGGCCTGTTCCAGCAACAGATTGTGGCCGTCGACCTTGATGTTGTCGATGGAGACGTCCGCCGGAAGTTTCACGATGTTGCTGGCGTCGGCCACGTATCCATGCGGCGCGGCTGCCGCCGGCGCTTTCGCCTCCGCGGGTGCTGCCGGCTGAACGGGTGCGCCACTGCCGACATCGACCGGTACCGGCTCGGCAGGCGCCGCCTGAGCGGCCTGCGCTACCTGGATGCCTGCCTGCGATGGCGGGCCGCCATGTTCATGTGAAGAGTGCTCGTCCCAAGAATTCGAGACGGTATCCAAATCGTTACTCGTCGTCATCGCCAAACCCCTCCGGCATTTCCCGGATAGAGACAGTGACGACTTCTGCTTTGCAACTGTCCCGCAATCAATTTCATATATCCCAGTATGCAAGTCTCGGCATTTTTTACGTGTGGTAAACCCGGAAGATATAATCTGATATGCATTGGCCGAGCCGCGCCTCGTTTGATATCCGCCGGCTGAGCTGGATTGGTAAACAGAAGTATAAATTTGAATAAAGTTTTACACAAAGTGGGTATTCCCGATTGAAGGAAACTTATCCACCTTCCTTTCCAGTAATTTGAGACAAGATTGGTACCGTCCACAGTCAAGAGGTGGGCGTTATGAAAAAAGAAAAATCTGCCCTGGGAATAACCGGGCTCAGGCTCATCCTGCTGGCAATGGCGATCACAAGCCTGCCGCAGCCATCATCCGCGAAAGCAATTACCGTGAATGCCGGCGCTGCCGCTGGAGTTCTGGCGGCGGTCGAAACCCCTTCCAGTCTCGGCGGCGTTTCGCTGGCTCGGCCGCAGCCATGGCAGCCGGTTTCAGCCTACTGGATCGGCATGATTTTCAGCAGCTATGGTCCTGTTGCCGTTGATGAAAAGCGTGGTTCTTCGATCGCGCCGCCCGCCGCCGGGATCGACCCGATCCAGACGGCGGCGATCATTCCCGGCGTGTTCGGTTCTGTTGCCCTGTCGATGCGCAATTTCCCGGTTTCGGCGCGCTGGGCGCCGGTCTACAAGGCAATTGTGGACTGTACCGCGAGCAGCGCGTGCGAACGCAAGAACAGCGCCTTTGCCGAGATCGTCAAGGCAGCCGGGAACAAGCGCTTCATCGATAAGTTGTCCTTCGTCAACTCAAGTATAAATCGCGCCATCGCCTACAAGAAGGACAGCGTGGTTTACGGCAAGCTCGACTACTGGGCCAAGCCCGCGGAAATCCTTGAGCGGCGGGCAGGGGACTGCGAGGATTTCGCCATCCTCAAGATGGCCGCGCTGCTGCATGCAGGCATCCCGGCGCAGAGCATGTCGCTGGTCGTCTTGCAGGATCGCAAGCGCGGTTTCTTTCATGCCGTGCTGTCGGTCAGCACCGGCAGCGGCGTCTTTATTCTCGACAGTTTGAGCAATGTAGTTTCCCGCGACACAGACCTGCCGACCTACGTGCCGCTGTATTCGTTCAGCACCGATCGCGCGTGGATCCATGGCGCGAAGACCGGTTCTGCTCAAATAGCCGATATCAAGGGCGGCCTTTCGACGGTCGCGCCTGGTGAAGGTGTGCAGCCGTAAGCTCCCATCAGAGAGTCTTGAGCGCTCTATCTCTTGTTTGACGCAATTTTCCACGGAAACCGCTCACACTTTTCCCGGAATTGCTCTAGCCGCCGAAGACGAACGCCATCAGCAGTTCCGGCTCGACCACCGGCGCCCGCACCGCGCTCAGTTGACCGCGGTAGCGGCGGTCGCCGGCGCCTATGACGAAACCGGTCGCGACCGGCGTCTCGCCATTGGCGTCGAGCCTGGCGAATATGTCGGCGACATTGAGGTCCAGCGCCAGCTTGAGATCCTGGCGCGCGTCCTCGTTCGGCGCCACCGGCAATTGCCGCCGCACCAGTTGCTGGAACGGCGCATTGAAGGTCAGGATTTTCTTCGACGATGCCAGGGCAAAGGCCGGCGAGGGACAGGCGACGAGAATGGCGTTGATGGTCTTGATCGACGCGAGCCTCTGCAAGGTGACGTTCTGGTCGGCCAGTCCACGCATGCAGGCTACGCGGATTGCCGATGTTAGGTTTCCGGCGTTGGCGTGGCTCTCTGCAATTTCCTCGATCAGTGTGCCGATCGTACATTTGCGGCTTTCCGCCATCTGCTTCAGCGAAGTCCAGAACGCCCTCTCCAGACGAATGCCGCGGCGCGTGCCGCCACGCGCCACAACCCGGAACTCGAGACCGAAATCCTCACTCGCCAGCGGTGTCAGCAGCCGGTCGCGATCGACCGGGCGGGAGATCGCACTATCGCTCACTCATTGCCTCCTCCCGCGCCTTGTTGATTGGCTTCAGAAGGTAGGTGAGGATCGTTTTGCGTCCGGTCTTGATGTCGACCGAACAGATCATGCCGGGGATGATCGAATAGGTCTTGCCGTCGCGTGTCAGCGTCGATTTGTCGGTGGCGACACGGACCTGATAATAGGGTTCGCCGGTTTTCTGGTCGACCAGGCTGTCGGCAGTGATGTTCGAGACCTTGCCTTCGATGCCGCCGAAAATCGAGAAGTCATAGGCAGTCACTTTGATCAGTGCATCCTGGCCCGGCCGGATGAAGGCGACGTCCCGCGGTGAGACCCGGGCTTCGACCAGCAGGGTCTCGGACGTCGGCACGATACCCGCGACGACCGCGCCGGGCTGGACGAAGGCGCCGACCGTGTTGATGTCAAGCGTGTTGACGATACCATCGACAGGCGAACGGATATCGGTACGCGCCACCTTGTCGGTGGCACCGCGTATCGTCTCGTCCACCACCGAGAGATCGGCCAGCGCCTGCGTGAGATCGCTGAGCGCTTCTTGTTGCAGCTGCAGGCCGAGTTCATCGACCTGAAGCTTGGCTTCCGTGATGGCCGACCTGGCTTTCTTGATTGTCTCTCCGGCAAGCGTCAGCTGACCGTTGAGCTCGGTCTGCTCGCGCTCGACGCGGAGCTGCTCGGTTCGCGCCATCAGGCCTTTCTTGACCATCGCTTCGACCAGCTTCGCCTCCTGGTCGCTGACGGCCAGGTTCTTGGTGAGGCGATCGGCATTGGCGTTGGCTTCGTCGAGTTCTTTCTCGCGCTGATCGAGGCGCGACTTTAGAACCGACAGTTTGACTTCGAAGTTGTCGCGCCGCGCGACGAGCAGCTTCTGCTCGTTGTCGCAGATTTCCGGCGCCACCTTCTGGATCTCGGACGGACAGGGAAACGCGCCCTCGAGGCTGCCGGTCTGTTCGAATTGGAGCCGTGCAATGCGCGTCTGCAGCGCCCGCGCCTTGGCCTGCTGCTCGCCAAGGCTGGAAGTGTTGAAGGTGTTGTCGAGACGAATGATGAGGTCATTCTTCTTGACGACCTGACCGATCGTCACGGCGATTTCCTGAACCACGCCCGGCTCGCTGGCCTGGATGATCTGGGTCTTCGACGCCGGTATGATCTTGCCGTCGCCGCGTGCGATTTCATCGACCTCGGCAAAGGACGCCCAGGCTACCGAACTCGCAAAGAGCGCTCCGATAATGAATATCGAAGCCGACGCAAAAAGCGGCGGACGGTCTTCCCTGGCTAGCATTTACCACGTCCCAACGTGCTGTATTCACGCATAATTCTGTTCGTCAGGCGCTTGTTTTCTGCAGCGCCTGTATCACTTGGTCTTTCGGTCCATCGGCAACGATCTTGCCCTGCTCGATGACAATCAGGCGGTCGGCCAGCTCGAGCATGCTGAAGCGGTGCGTCGAAACGATCAGCGTCGTGTTGCGATCGAAAGCCACTTTGAGCTGCTTGATCAGCTGGCGCTCGGAAGCCAGATCCATCGAGCCGGACGGCTCGTCCAGGAACACGATTTTCGGTTTGGTCAGCAACAGGCGGGCAATTGCCATTGTCTGCCTCTGACCGCCCGAGAGATTGGTGCCGCGCTCGCCGACATTCATGTCGTAGCCTCGCGGATGGCGGGAGACGAAGTCGTCGACGCCGGCAGCCTTGGCCGCCTCGACGATCTGCTCATCGGTCGCCTCCGGGCACGCCATAAGGAGATTTTCCTTGATGGTGCCCGAAAACAGATCGTTGGCTTGCGCGACGATCCCGACGGCGGCGCGAACCTCCGACGGGTGGTATTGGCGGATGTCGATCCCGTCCAGCAGCAGCTCGCCGGAGGTCGGCAGGAAAAGCCTGCCGATCAGCCGCCCCATGGTCGTCTTTCCCGAGCCTATGCGGCCGATGATGCCGATCCGCTCACCGGGCTTCACCGAGAAATTCAGGCCGGTCAGCACTTCGTTTTCGGAACCCGGGTAGACAAAGCCGACATTCCTGAATGCCATTGCACCGTTGCGAATGGGGCGGTTGACGAAACCAACCGTGTCCGGCCGATCCTCAGGCTGCGCCATGATCGAATTCACCATTCGCAGGGACAGCATCGCCTGGCGAAGTCTGGACAAGGTGATCGCAATCTGCCCAAGCGGGGCCACTGCCCGGCCTGCCAGCATGACGGTGCCGATGATGGCGCCGGTCGAGACATGCCCTTCCGAAAAGGCATAGGCGCCGGCCACGATCAAAGCGACGGTGACCATCTGCTGGATGGCTTGCGTTATGTTGCCGGCGGCAGCCGAAAGCTGTTTGATCTTCTCGGACGTGTTGGATGCGTTCTTGGAATGCTCCGCCCATTTTCGCAGAAGGTACGCCTCTGCCCGCAGCGATTTGATCGTTTCCAGCGTGGAGATGGATTCCACCAGCAGGGCCTGGCGCTGCGAAGCCTCGTTCATGGAAGCGGCAACGCGTTTGCCGATGCGCCGTTGCGTGATCAGCCCGACGATCACCGAGGCGACAAAGGCTATGGCCGGTATGACGACCAGCCAACCGCCTATCGCATAGATGACAAGAAGAAAGACGAAGACGAAGGCTGTGTCGATGAAGACGCTGATGGTGTTCGACGTGAAAAACTCGCGCACGAACTCGTACTGGGTCACCCGATTTGCATATTCGCCGGTTGAGCCGGGCCTTGCCGACAAGGACGAGTTCAGCACCTTCTCGAACAGCATATAGGAGATGCGAAGATCGGACTTGCGCCCGGCATAGTCGATCAGTGACGCTCTGGCGGTCTTCAAGAGCAGGTCGAACAGAATGACCGCGCCGATCCCGATCGACAGCACCCAGAGCGTCGATATCGCCTTGTTCGGCAAGATCCTGTCGTAGACATTCATGGTGAAGATCGGTGAGGCAAGAGCCAACAAATTGATGAATACCGCCGACAGGATGACCTTCGAATAGGTGCGCCAGAACGGCCCCATCGTGCCGGTCAGCCAATGTCGCCGCTCGATCTTGGCCGCCGAACCGACGCTCATCGCCTCTACTGCGTTGGCATAGGTTATCGAGAACGAAACGCCGCCACTAATATAACTTCCGGAAAACTCGGATTTGCTGATTGTCGTGCGGCCGTCTTCCTGGGGAGCGGTCGTAAATCCACCGTCCTCGGTCTGGGCAAGCAGCGCTACAGGCAACTGGCTCACGCGAAACAGAATGGCGGGAAGGTCGATGCGTCCGCGAAGAAAGTCGCGGTGGCTGAATTCCGTGATTTCAAGACCGATGCGTTCGGCAAGATGCCGGATGGCGTCGATATCGATGCGGGTGTCTGACAGCGGCACGCCGGCAAACAGCACGGTCTCGGAACTCGGCCTGCCGAGGTACCCGGCAACAGCGGAGAAGCAGGCCTTGAACGCCTCTTTTGGGGAGAGGATTTTGGGTTGTGGGTTCACGATTGGCCCGCAGGACTATCGTTCGTCCTTGACCTTCCTACTTCTTTCTTACCGGTGCGAGGATGTCGAAAGGCAGATCGTTCGTCTGCTCCGACGGCGTGCGCGCATAGGTTTCGGTGTCGGCCGTTTCAGGCGCATTGAACTCGGCCTTGGCATAGGCGGTGGCCTGTTTTGCCGGCTGAAGATTCATGGTCTTCAGCAACTGCCCGGTTGCCGCCAGCAGCCGGTACTGCGCGAAAAGCGACGCGTAGGATGCGGTGTCGGCAAGCGTAGCTGTGTTGAACCGCGTGTTCTGCGCGTCGAGCACGTCGAGCAGCGAGCGCTGTCCGACCTTGAACTGCTCGCGATAGGACGCCACCAGCCTTTCGTTGGCGGCAGCCTGAAGCTTCAATGTCTTTGCCAGATCGGCCTGCCGGAAGCGGCGATCCCATGACGTACGGACGGCTTCCTCGATCTCGCGCAGAACCTGGTGCAGCACAAGGCGCTGCTCGCTGGTCCGGCGGACCTGCTCTTGCTCGTTGGCTTTGTCGATGCCGCCGCGATAGAGGTTCCAGCGCAGCACCAGCCGCGCCTGCAGGTCGCTAGCGTCGCCATCGTCGCCGTCGATGTCATAGCCGCCGCGGGCGCGGCCTTCGGCGATGACGGAGGGCCCGAATTTCGCCCGCGCCGCATCCACCAGGGAGGCGGCGGCGTCGATATCGCTGTTGGCCATGTGGACGCGCGGATTGTTCTGTCGCGCCAGCCCTAGCGCGTCGTCGAGCGACCTTGGCAGCGCGCTCGAGACATCGCCTGGCCTTGACGCGTTGGTCAGCGGCTTACCGACCGTCTTGAAGAACCGTATCTTGGAAGCCTCCAGTTCTTCGGTCGCCTCCTGCATACGTGCCTTGGCAGCGAACAGCCGCTCCTCGGCCTGCTGGCGATCAGCCTCGTTCAACGCGCCGCCTGCAATACCTTGCCGGATGTCGCCGAGGATTGCCTGGTGAAAGCCCAGATTCTTCTTCGCTTCTGAAACGATCGAAGCCTGCAGCATGTATTCGAGATAGTCCTGGACGACAGACAGTCCAATGAATTCAGACCGTTCCAGCACCCGGAACGATGCGCCGTCGACCCGCGACGCCTGACGGTTCAGTTCCGCCCGCCTTGCGCCGCTGTCATAAAGCGTCTGCGTGACAACGACATCGGCTTCCGCCGGATAGAGCGCGTCATCCTCTATGGACAGCGCACGCCGGGAGGAATTGTCGAGACGGCGAACCCCTGCCGACGCCTCGACATCGACGCTGGGAAGATAAAGTCCCTTCGCTTGGCGCAACTCGAATTCGATTGCTTCACGGTTTTCGATCGCCTGACCAATCTCGGGATTGGACTCCACCGCGACCGCCATCGCCTCCTGGAGAGTGAGCGCGTGAGCATTCCCACAACTCAATATGGCGACCGTCGTCAGCAGGCCGAGGCGCTTGCCTATCGCCGACATAGATGTCGTATTCATTTCACCCCACCCCAACGTTCCCCTGCGCCATTATTGCCAGGCGTTACAACTCAACCGTGATTGTTCACAAATTTGCAAAATATGGGAGCACTTATTGATTTAGTGACCGCTAAAACGCTGAATTCAAGCAAAATTCTATAGAATGTCGCAAAAATGGCACATAAAATACCCACTGCGGTTTTTGGGTAACAGCCGTCCGAGTTTGAACAGGCAAGCGAAACCGCTCCGGGAAGGAGGACCGCAAGGCCACCTTATGACCTATTTGCTCCTGATGGCTTGACTATTTCTGGGTGTACTTTTTCAGCGAGGTGACCGACAACATCTTGGTTGGCAGCTACAATCGGCAGGATAATCTTAGCCCGCTTGCCAAGAGCCTGGAACGGACACCCCTGCCTTTCTTCGACCTGAAGCGTGGGCATAAATCCCTGAGCCGGCGAATAAACCCCGACGACTGCTTCACTGGCCAGCGTGCCAGCATAGGGCTCGTATGACGGCCGATCAACGACTGGGTCAACCGAAGAGGTGACGGTACTTTTTGAGGCGGTTCGGTAGGCCATCGAATGCTGCAAGGTCCAAAAATCGCTCGATTGATCCCGATAGCTAGTGAAACCCCAAATATTTCTTGCGGCGATTTTCCGTTAAAATCAAAAGCGCAATTTTTTTGACGGTTAGTGTCGGCCTTTTCGCAGCTCAGAAAAAAATTTGACTGTAAAAAATTTGACTGTAATTGAGTCATACGCTGTTTAAACAATGCGGAACGAAGTGGTCAGTTGCGCCACCACTTTGCGGGACGACATACGAGAGTTGCAGGACGAGCGGTCAAACATCGAGGCCGCCGGCTCGTTAGATACCACTACTCGTTCCTCCGCGCCATTCCAACAGGCTGAACTTCGAGGCAAGTGAGCCCGTCCTGGTCCGGCGCCTCGACGTAAATCCATTCCACCGATCACAACTGCCTGCAAGCTGCCGCTTGTTTGTTACTTCCCGAGTCTCATCGGCCATATCGAGGCGCTAGACCGTCAGCTGGTCGCGCGCTGTTGCCACAGCTGCCGATCTGCAACCGCCCCCATTTCCGCGGTTCTGGACCCTATCTCCCAACGTTTGCAAAACGAGGTCAGCTATGGTCGGCAGTTTGGGGTCGCGGGAGCATACGGAATGACACGGGAACCTTTCAGATTTTGGCCCACCAAAATTCAGCAAAATCAACAATTTCCGTTCGCCCTCCGGGCCCACCAATAACTCACGGCTTACGCCGAACTCTTTGTTTTGTGATCGCATCCGCGAAAAAGCGCTCTGCCGTCAAAGCCTTTCCCCACCTCTCGATGAGTTCCGCAAGCTGCTGCTGGCTATCGGCGGATCGTTGATGCGCAACTGTGACGGCGGTCGTTACCGTGGCTCGAGTGTCAGCAGATGTGGTAAGGCTGATTGTCGACGAGTAGCAGAGGGGTCCAGCAACAATGACTTTGAGACGAACCAGAGCTTACGGCGGATCCGGCTTGGTTCTGGCGGTTTGCACTGTATTGGCTTGGCAAAACGCCACCGCCGCTCAAGATTGCTACGCAGCCGCGACGTCTGGCGTCAATTGGCAGGAGTGTGACAAAAAGCTTCTCATCCTAGAAGGACAGGACCTGAGCGGGGCAAACCTGTTCGGTGTTGATTTCACTTCGACCGACCTCAGGAACAGCAATCTCCTTGCGGCAAATTTTGAGAAGGCAACGCTTGTGCGCGCTTCCCTGGCCGGCTCGACCGCCAAAGGCGCCCGGTTCGACAAAATCGAGGCTTACAGGACCGACTTCAGCCATATGGACGCGCAGGGCGCCGTGTTTGCGGGCGCGGAAGTGCAGCGCTCGAATTTCCAGGACGCCAATCTGGTCAATGTTGACTTCACAAAGGCGGAATTGGGGCGTGCGCAGTTCCATGACGCCGATATCAGCGGCAGCCACTTTTCGTTTGCCAATCTCGCGCGGGCGGACTTCCGAGGAGCGAAGTTCACCGCACCGATAGACTTTGAGGGCGCTTTTTTCTTTCTGACCCGTATCGAGGGCCTCGATCTATCCAATTCGGCGGGTCTGTCCCAGTGGCAGCTCAACATGGCTTGCGGGGACGCCCGGACCGAGTTGCCTTCTGGCATGACGAGGCCAGAAAATTGGCCCTGTCAATTCCAGCAGGAATAGCCCGCCCGTCCGCTTCCCGCCAAAGGCTGCCGGGCGGCAAAGCGCCTCAATTCAGTCCTCGGCCGGGGGTCAAAGCACGACACTGCGGGACATTTCCGGCAATCTCATTTACCGGCGAACGACAACGACCAAATGGAGGACGAATGCCCAAGGTCAAAGGTGGTACCGCTCTGGACAAGGAGCGCGCCAAAACAGAGAAGCTCCTCAAAAAGGTTGGATACACCGCCTTGAAGGAGGCCGGTGTGGTATCCAAGCGACCCGACCTCCCAAATCTAAAGGTTGAAAAGCGAGGGAAATAGCGCGGACACTCGCATGCTGACCTGACGAGGGCACGCCCAAAATGTAGACGTCTGCTTTGCCTTCTCAAGCTAGGAGCGTGCAGGCGGCACTTGCGAGAACCACAAGGCGGACTGCTGGGGCCGGAAGAAGCTGTCGTATTTCCGCCCCGGTGCGATCCGATACTTCACAACTTTTTCACTTTCAATTGGGGGCCATATCATATGAACGAAGAGACCGGCGTTCAGAAGTTGGTGCGCACGCTGCGTGCTCGAGCACCTGATGACGCAGCTGAATTGCTCGCTAGAGAGTCTCCCGAGGTCATCCGCGACACACTAAAGCTGTTGCCTGACGGGCACGCCCGTAAGGTGGCCGAGCATTTGCCACTGCATATGCAGCCCATCAGCTCTCATGATGGTGACATGGGTTTCGCGATCCCCGAGTCGCTCGTCGAGGTGATGGACCCGATCCCCGCCAGCGTTCCTGTCGGGACGACGGTTGCTGCCGCGGTGGAAGCTGTCAGAGGCGCCCAGGTGCCGACCGAGCTCACTTATCTCTACGTCACGGACAAGGGCAATAAACTGGTTGGCCTGGCGGTCCTGCGCGATCTGATGCTGAGCGAACCCGACGCGATTGTCGATCACATCATGCTGCCCAGGCCGTTCGCTCTTGATGTCGGTCTCTCTTTGAGTAACGCATGCAAGGCGGCGGTACGGCGTCACTACCCTGTGTATCCGGTGGTGGATGCGGAGAACCGGCTGCTTGGGCAGGTTCGCGGCTGGCGCTTGTTCGAGCAGCAAATCATCGAGATTTCCGCCCAGTCTGGCCAGATGGTCGGCCTCCAGAAGGAGGAGCGCTCTTTTACGCCGCTGTTTTCAGCCTTCCTGAAGCGTCATCCGTGGCTGCAGTTGAATCTCCTGACGGCCTTCATGGCCGCATTCGTGGTCAGTTCCTTCACAGGCACGATCGAGAAGATCGTCGCCCTGGCGGCGTTCCTCCCGGTCTTGGCCGGGCAGAGCGGAAACACCGGCTGCCAGGCACTGGCTATGACGCTGCGCGGCCTTGCCCTGGGGGATGTGGACAAACGACCGAAGCTGCACTTGGTGATGAGAGAGGGCGCGCTCGCGGTCGCCAACGGCGCGCTCGTCGGCGTTGTTGCGGCTGCGGCGATGTGGTTCTATGCCTCGAGGCGACCGGAGTCGGCGGCACAGGCACCGATGCTGGCACTTGTGATCTTGCTTGCCATGTCCGGATCGTGCCTCATGTCCGGCATCTCCGGCGTGCTGATCCCGTTGGGCCTGCGCCGGGTAGGCGCCGATCCGGCGGTCGCCTCGGCGATCTTCCTCACCACCGTGACCGATATTGTAGGCATGGGCCTGATGCTGGGGCTGGCCACCATGCTCGTGCTGTAGCAAGCTGCGTGCGGTGACGCGTCCCTGGGAGTTGGGGCAATGAGCTGACCTCGCGTTCAAAGAAATTGCAAGACCCGGGCCGAATCGCACACGCCTCGTGAGAAGCACCTCCGGCAGCTCTCCGCCCCCTGCGAAACGCGACGGAAGGCCTTTGGAGAAGCCGTGGGTGACCTTGAAGCCTGGTGACCAGATACGCAGGATCGCCCACCCAATATTAATCTTGTCGGCTGTGCGATCCACTACTGATGAGATTTGAGTTGTTACGCCTTGGGCCAAATACTTCAATTATGTGCAGCAATGTTGAGAAGAATTTTTGACAATCAGCGGAGCCGAAACAGGAATAAACCGGATATCTTGTTGCGCAGCTGCAACAGCTGCTGAGACTCGCATAAGTCCGGCGACCGTTCAGTCGCCTTTTTCTTGCAGTCGTGCTAAATCCCTCGCACTAGTCGGGTTTGGGGTGGGTTCTCGGCATGCAATCTTCGTTTCGAACGATCTTCGGCGTCGCCGCAGCGCTGCTTTGTGCCGGCGTGTTGCCGGCCGGCGCACAAGGTCTTTTTGGGGCCTATGACGATGCGTTTGCGGCCCGCATCGCCAGTCCGGCCGACAATGGAACGCTCGCCCAATTCGTCACGGTCGCGGTCAACGCTGGGCAATACGATCAGGCGATCTCCTCGATCGAGCAGTATCTGATCCAATACCCGCGCGATGCGCGCGCCCGGCTTGCGGCCAGCCGGTTATATTATCATGTCGGGTCCTATGAATTGGCCCGGCGGCAGGTGCAGTACGGCATCGAAGTCGGAGGTCTGACCGCAAGTGAGCAACAGGAAGCTGTTCGCCTGCTCGCCCGCATCGAGCGCGCGTTGCGTGGCGTCACCTGGGAACTCGCCCTGACCGGCGGCGTATTCAGCGCATTCACCGATTTTGAGCCAGGCGGGGCGCAGGACGACGACAGCTTCGTCTCGCCTTACGGGCAGGCGGAAGGTTTTGTGCGGTGGGACCTCGGCACGCCAAGTGCCGACGCGCTCGTTCTTTCGGGGTCGTTGACCGCGACTGAGCGTCTTTTCACGGAAGACCTGTCGGTTCCGGGTGGCGAGAAGACTTTTATCCACGGCAACGCAGCGATAACCTGGGACAAGGGACTGCCCAACAGCGGGATCGATTCGCTGCGCCTGCTGCTTTCCGCGTTCACCGTTACGGATCGTTTCGACAGCGACATTTACGAAACCGGTATCGGCCTCAGTGGACGTTTCGTCGTTCGCCCGACGGTCGAGACGACGCTCTTCGCCGGCGGCGGCTACATCGATCTAAGCGCCTCGCAAGGCATTTTCGCGGATAGCAGGGTCTTCTATGAGGCAGGCGGCAGCTACCGCTTCCGCAATGGCCAGGCGCTCGGCTTGCGCTTTGTAGGCTCGAATGACTTCGCTTCCGGATCGGGCGAAATCAGCCGCAGCTATACGGGCGAGGTCCGCTATGGCGGCCTGTTGATGAACGTACCGGATCTTTTCGCATGGTCGCACCAGATCGCCTTATCGGCCGGCCACAGCGACACTCCCGATCTGTCCGTCGGCATCGGCACAAATATCAAGAGCGACTTCTGGCGCATTGCCTCGGAAAGCGATTTTCAGCTGACGGAAGCGCAGAAGATCAGCGTCGATCTCGCCTACCGCAAAACCAACTTCGCCCTCGCCAACCGCGACCGAAAATCGTTCGAAATGCTCATGAGCTATACGTTGACGCTCAATTGAAAGAGGCCGCGATGAGGTGTCATCAGATCGTCATTTTTATCGCCTGCCTCGCCTTCGCGGCACCATCCGCTGCTGAGACGGTCGGGTCGATGACGGCCTATCAGACCATCATCGTCCGCAATAACGGCGGGACGATGAACGTTGGCGCCGGCGTCGAACTCGGCGACCAGTTGCGCAGCAATCCCACCGGTCTCGGAATGCTGGTGTTCCGGGATGAATCGAGCGCCAAGATTGGTCCAAACACCAGCCTGACCATCGATGAGTTCGTCTACAATCCGGGCTCGGGGTCGGGAAAGATCGACATCGGGATGAACAGCGGCCTAGCCCGTTTTTATGGCGGCCAGGTTTCGAAAGGGGGCGTCATGCAGGTTGCGACGCCGCACATGGTGCTCGGAGCGAGAGGCGGCATCATCGAAGTGCTGGTGGCAGCCGGCCAGACCGTCGGCATATTGCGCGCCGGCCGCATGACCTGCACGATCAATGGCAAACGGCTGGTCATCACGAACCCGGGCTACGCCTGTACGTCGGACGATGGCAAGCTTCTGGCCGGCTACGGCGGCATCGACGCCTTCCCGATCTTGGACAGTATCGACCGGATAGCGGGAACCGGCCTGCCGGGCGCACCGGGTCCTGGGTTGGACGTAAGCGCAATTTGTGCGTCGGCTCTAGGCTCCTCGCTCAAAGTCTGCGGGTCCAGGGACGGCGCACTGCCAGGAGTGGTCATGGAATTCCCTGACAGCCCAACGCCACCTGCGGGCAGCGGGGGGCGGCGGGGCGAGTGTGAGGGTGAGGGTTGCTGCTACTACTACAACTGCGATTAGGCCTGGCTGCACGAGATGAGCCACTCGGTCGGTAGGCGCTGGGCTGATTGGCGGCAAGCCGGCAGGCGCAAAATATCCGGCCTTGTGGTCGTGCTCCTGCTGCTCGCCTGCCATTTGGCTTTTGACGGGCCGTTGTCGCGCCTGCGTGAGCGGACGTACGACTTCTATCAGTTTCTCGCCCCACGCCAGGCGACGAGCAATCCTGTCGTGATCGTCTCGATAGACGACGCCAGCCTCAAGGCACATGGGCGATGGCCCTGGAACCGTGGCCTCTTGGCCGATCTGGTCGATGGCATCACGCAATCCGGCGCGGCGGTGGTCGGGCTTGCGCTGGTACTCCCCGAGGCTGACACCTCGCCTGAGGGCATCGCCGGAGACAAGCGCCTGGCAGCGGCGCTGTCCAAAAATCGAACGGCGCTTGCCGTCAGCCTGGGCAATGAAGCGACGGTTTCAGAAGCAGAACCCAAAGCCGGCTGGTCGATCGTCGGGCAAGTACCCGATACACTTCCCGGCTTCACCGGTCTTACCGGCTCGCTTGCCGAATTCTCGAACGCCGCCGCAGGCCTCGGCGTGATTCGCACCTTGCCCGATCCCGACGGCGTACTGCGCCATGTGCCGCTGCTCTGGCTTCGCAACACCCCTCAACGCGCGCAGCTGTGGCCGTCTTTCGCACTCGAGCTCCTGCGCCTTTACGCTGGACAGGACGGTTACACAGCCCGGATGAATGCAGCCGGGTTCGACGCACTCAGGATGGCAGGCGCCATTGTGCCGCTCGAGCCGGAGGGGAGCATCCGCCTCTGGGAAACCGCCACGGACACGCCTCGCCTGTCTGCCAGCACTATCCTTTCGGGCCATGGCGATCCGCAGCTGCGAGACGCCATCGCCATTGTCGACCTGTCGGCTGTGGGCCTGACGCAGTACCTGCCCACGCCGACGAGTCCAGCGCGACCAGGAGCGGAGATCCACGCCGATGCGATCGGCCAGATGCTTGCCGGGCGCTTCCTGGCAGAGCCAGCGCACGCGCGTATGCTCGAGCGGCTCTGGTTTCTCCTCAGTGCCGTCGTTTTCATCGGGCTTTCCGGAGTGCTCGCCGGGCGTGTCGTGCTTGGCGCCGTCTCCCTGGCGCTGCTGGCCGTCACGCCGTTCGTGTTCGGCGCTCTCGAGTACAGCCTGCAGGGTGCACTCTATGACCCGCTGCAGCCGGCGCTTGCAACCATCATGGTTGCGGGCTTCGAAGGCTATGTCCTCTACAGGCGCAGCGAGCAGCGCCGGTCCACCCTGACGCGACAGTTCTCCCAATATCTGTCGCCCTCCGTGGTGCAGCGCCTCGCAAGCTCGGACACCGAGGCAATCCTGTCCGGCGAGAAGCGCGAGATCACAATTTTGATCAGCGACATACGTGGCTTCACGACCATGAGCGAACAGCTCGACACCCAAGAGATCGCCAAGGTGGTCAACCATTTCCTCGGCATTGCGACCGATGAGATACTCAAGCGCGACGGCACCATCGACAAATTCATGGGCGATGCGGTGCTGGCCTTCTGGAACGCACCGCTTGATCAACCCGATCATCGTGAGCGTGCGCTCGACGCGGGCCTTGCCTTGATCGAGCGGGTAAAGCGCGAAGACGCCGCCTTCACCGCGGACGGCCATCGCTCCATCGAAATCGGCGTCGCCATTGAGACCGGCATCTGCTCGGTAGGCAATTTCGGCTCCGAACGGCGCTTCGATTACACCGCGATCGGTTCCCCGGTGAACCGCGCGGCACGGCTCGAATCGACGACCAAGAAGCTGGGCATCCCCCTGGTGCTTGGACCCGGCTTTGCGGCAGGAGCATCGATGCCGGTCGTCCAGGCGGGCGCCTTTGAGCTCCAGGGTTTCAAGGGCGAGGTGCCGGTTTTCACCGTTGCGGAGATGCAAGCTGCTCAACAAGGTATGAGCCGCGAAGTAGAGAGCCAACGTGGTGAGCAATCTGGCGCCCCCGCCATGGTGGTTGGTTCGCCGCCATCCGTGCAAATGGCGCCGCTTGATGTTGCACCCCGAACCCGAAGCACGCGCTGATCGGCCAACGGGTCGCAGGATGCGATTGTCACCGGCACAGACGACCTTGCGTGGCGGCTCGAACGGGAGCCAAGCAACACCTCGCGTGGAGGAACCAGTGGTCTTCCGAAGAGCCACAGAGCAGGCCAATATGTTTGGCCGAGAAAGTCAACGCGCGCCGAAAGGGCGAATGGCCGACCCATGTCTCCAACCATCCAGCCACGGATGAACCAATGGCGCCTCCGGCTCAAGCTTGAAAGCGACGAAGAGCGGGGCTCGGTTTCGTTCGCATTCCGGGGTAAGACGATCGACGGCGCGATATTCGGGAAAGAATATAGCTCGCCGCCGGCCAGTATATGACGGAACCAATCTGTGAGTTTCGCATTATGTTGAGTTGGTACCGAGCATTTCGCGGTACGTTCCTACCAGTCTAGGTAGACCGACCTCGTCACTCGAAGCCGCCGAACGGATATCCTATGACTTTTGCGAAAATTGCAGCGCCCTTGGCGCTTTTTTGCGCGCTCGGCGTTACTCCGGCGTTTGCCGTGTGCAACATTTCTGACGCAAAGCTCGAAGAGGCGGTGCTCAAGAGCCCCGAGTTGCGCAAGCCCGAGAACCGCTATCTCGTGCGCGATTTGCGCAAACTGCGCGATGCGGCGTTCATCCTGTGGTCCTACGGCTTGCACGACGATTGCGAGCGAGTGCTGGCCAACATCCGCCAGTTGATTGCGTCGCCCTCCATGGGGAAGCTCGGCGACAACGATGAGGACGAAGCAGACCAGCAGCTGGCCGCGAGCGAACCACAAATCCATGAGGGGGGCGAAATTCAGGGCAATCGCAACGCGCCGGACGCACGGCCCCTCATCAACATCGACGAACTCGGCCCGGGCTTGCGCGTCGACGAGATCGTGGGCTCGGAAGTTCGCAGTTCCGACGACAAGATCGTTGGCGAGGTCCGCAATGTCGTTATCGGCACGAAGGACCGCTGGGACTATGCCGTCGTCGCAGCTGCCGGTTTCTTCATAGCGGGCAAGGACAGCATCGTCGTTCCCCTCCGCTACCTGCAGGTGAACGAGGCCCGCAACAGCTTTTATCTTCGAATTTCCAGCGCGCAGGTCAAGATGGTGCCGCTGATGCCTGACCAGGAATATCTATGGCTGGCGGACGAAAAATGGCGCGCCACCAACGACGCTATCTTCCAGAGCCTGAACCCGGATCCTGCCCGGTATGGGGAAGCTGCAAAGCAGACGGATGCTGGCGTGAAGTGACCCGCGGTTAGGGCGCTTCGCCCATAGTACATCGTGCTGACCCACAACACAGCCAATCCACACCCGTCACCCGCGGCACACTCGTACCGAGAAGGCGATCCCTTCCGTCAGAAAGCATGCCCGATGGAAAGCTTCTCGATAAACGAGATCTTTGCGCAAGACATCGTCGACACGGCGCGCGACGCTTTGCTGGTCCTAAGCCCGGACTTAACAGTGGTGTCCGCCAATCGGGCGTTCTATGCCACGTTCATGACCCACGCCGAGGAAACGATCGGACGTCGGCTGTACGACCTTGGCGACGGCCAGTGGAATATCCCCGCTCTCCGGCAGCTCCTGGCGGAGATCGTGCCGACGAATACAACGGTCGATGGATATGAGGTTGATGCCTCGTTTCCCGAACTCGGCCGCAAGGTCATGTTACTCAACGCCCGGACGGTCTATAGGCCCGGCGGTCACGTCAGCTTCTTCCTTCTGGCAATTGACGATATCACCGAGGGCAAGCTCGCGAAGATCGAAGCCGAGCGCAACTGGCAGCTCGCGCAGAACATTGTCGATACCGTCCGCGACCCGCTTCTGATCCTTGAGGAGGACATGAGCGTGGCCATAGCGAGCCGATCGTTCCTGAACTTGTTCGGTGTCAAGGCCGGCGAGGTGTTAGGACGCCGGCTTCATGAGCTTGGAGCCGGCCAGTGGAATGTCGCTGCGCTTAACGATCTCCTCGAACGGATCATTCCCCATGACGAGGAGCTAGACGGGCTGCTGCTGGAAGACGATTTTCCCGGACTCGGGCGTCGCGTCTTCAAGATCAACGCCCGAAAAGTGTTTCGCCCCGGCGATCATATGACACGATTGCTTGTCGTGTTCGAGGATGCGACCGAGGCGGTGCTTCTTGATCGCCATCGCGACGTGCTTGCAGCCGAATTGGCGCATCGCATCAAGAACAGCCTCCAGATCATCTCGTCGTTCGTGTCGTATGAGATACGGCGCGCTGCGGAGCCCTGCATTGAAGGTTATCAAGCCATGCAGGCGAGGATCGGCGCTGTTGCCGAACTCTACGACGTTATCGCCCAATCGAGTGCGTTTGGTCCGGTGCACATCGAGTCTTACCTGAATGGCATCAGCGGCACGATCCAGAAGAGCCTGCTCGGCCGCAATTCGAATGTCACGATCACTACCAAGACAGAGCAATTGAGCATCCTGCCCGATCATGCCGTCGCGATCGGGCTGGTCGCCAATGAGCTGGCGACCAATGCCGTCAAATATGCGTTTCCGTCCGGCTACGGCGAGATCATTCTCGGCTTTCAACGCAGGGATGGCGAGGTCACACTGACCGTCAGCGACAATGGCGCCGGCCTAAGCGGCAAGGCCGAGGGACCCGGGCTGGGCACGCGGTTTGTCAACGCTTTCATCAAGCAGCTGGGCGGTTCGCTCGCAATCGCCACAAGCACCAGCGGCACGACCTTCACCGTTCGGCTGCCAGCGTCGATCTTGGCGCAGTAGACGTGCGGTGTAGGCTGTCCGGAAGGCCCGGCCTTGGTTTCCGACCCTATCGTTCAACGGGCAGGCTCGTCGACGGCTTGCGTCACTCGTCCTTGAAAGTCACCTTCATATGTTTTTGCACCATCGAGGCGAGGTCCTCGGCATCCCAGTTCGTTAGCCTGATGCAGCCGTGAGAGAAGGTCTTCCCGATCTTGCCGGGTTCGGGCGTGCCGTGAATGCCGTAGCTTTCGATGGAGAGGTCGATCCAGATCGATCCCACGGGATTGTTAGGGCCGGCAGCAATGGTGAAGGGCCGCTTGGTTTTGACTCCCTTGAATGCAAAATCGGGATCGTAGTGATAGGTCGGGTTGTGCACCACCCTTTGGATCTCTGCCTGCCCACTTGGTGCCGGCTTCTCGTCGCTCCCGATCGAGGCAGGGTAGACGGCAAGCGCTTTATTGGAGGGGTCGAGCACGCGCACCTGATGAGCGCCTTTGTCGACTTCGACGCCGGCAATGGTGGCGGGAGGTTCACCCCGGCCAACATCTGGTACCAGCAGCGTGGTTCCAGCTTTCCTGAATCCGGTGCCTGGGTTTAGCCTCCTGAGCAATGGTTCGCTCACATGGAAGCGCTCCGCCAGCTTCTCGATCGAGTCGTGATAGCCAAGCCTTCTCAGGCGAGCCATCCTCTCCATGCGCCCCGGAATGCGTTTGGTGAAGGGGCCGCGTACATCTTTGCGGGTCAGTTCATAGGTGACCAGAGCTGGGCTGGTGGAGGTTGCCATCAGCTTGTCCCAAGTCGCCTGGGTGAGCTTGCCATCTGGCGCCAGTCCGTTCGACGCCTGGAAGGCCTTGACCGCCTTGGCGAAGTTCTCTCCAAGGCGGCCGTCGATGAGCCCCGGTGAGAAGCGCGCACGATCCAAAAAAATTTGCGCCTTCAGCACGGCAGGATCGAGCCCTTTCGGATCGCCGGCGGAGAATTGCGCCTGATTTACCGCGGCTAGGTCCAGCTTGGCCGCCTCCGTCCCGCCGCATGCGAAGGCGAGTGCAATGGCGAGGAGGAGAAGGAGCCTGATCATCGATGTCACTCCTTGCGTTAAATCGCACCTGATCTGCTTCTATGACGCGCTGTGGCAGATCTGGTTCCATTCGCCGGTAGGAGGATCCTAGGCAACCTGCCTTACGCTGCCGACCGGTCCGAGACGTTCGATGCCCGTGACTTGCCCCTCACGAGAGGCGTTGCTGGCCGCGCAGATCGGCAGTGTAAAAATGGTCTGGCCATGTTGACGTGAGCTTCTACCTTCAAACTGCCCACTACCTGGACCGGCAGTCAAATGGTCTCAGGGCAGCAAGTGAGGAGATGCGCTGGGAACCGGCTTGTCGGGCGGGTATTCTATTGATCTTCGGTATCGATAGATCCATGTTCCGTCGTCACTGTGATCGCGTTGTCGCCCGCGATTGCTCTAGCGTATTCGAAGCGCTCCAACTTCTGTTCTGCCGATAGGCCTTTGAACATCGCGGTGGCCGAGTTCGTGATTTTGAAGTCGCCGCAACTCGGACAGCGAAACTCCCGGATGTCACCAACTGTCTCCGAATTAACGAGCGCCTGCTCATCTGTAATCGGGCAAATTGCGGCCATCCAAGCCATCGTGGTCCTCCGTCCTAAGGCCGTCCTCGATTACCCAAAAGGCATCGTCGAGTGCAAAATCCATTTCTGCCGACGCTCACCCCACCTGGAGTACTCCACCGAGTCGATTGCGCTCTCCACTCTCCAACCCGGAATGTGGATTAAAGCCAGTTCCTCGGCGAGCGATTTGCTGGTGGGCGGTAGGCGCTCTCGCTCTGGAGCCTCTCCCAAACGATCGGAGATGTTCATGTAGCGTCGGGCAGGACCGAAGGGCCGGAACGTGGCGTTTTCATCTCTTCGGCAATCACCAGTAGCGCCTCCAGAGCGACGGCGATCCCCGACATCACCGTACTTATGTCTGCGCTGCCGCCGAGCGTCGAAAGTTCGGCCGCTCGCGTTTGCATGCTTTGGCTCAGCTCTTGTAACTTCAGGCGCAGCTCGTCATCCATGTATGTTCTCCAAGCTTGACGCTGGAGGAACGCGCCTGCTTACAACCCGTTCCGCCGGTGGCCGCAGAGAACCAGAGACACCGCAGATGCTACAACTTGCGCTTTGGCGGCGCTTAGGATGGGCGGTGGATTGAGCCTCAGCGACTGACCGTCGGCAAATAGCGGATGCTTCAGTCTCGAAAAGGTGCTGGACGGCTCGATATGCACCGCCCCTTGGCCCTGGGTGCTGGTCCCATGCACAGTAAGGCCGTGCAAGTGCGCGCGGCCTCTGGGCTCAACATTCCAGTCGTCATGGTCCAAAGTTGTCCCAAGGTGGGTTCTCACCAAAGTGGGCGGCGAGAAGCGTTACGAAGCTTTGAACTTTGGCGGAAAGATGCCTGCTTGACGGGTACATCGCGTAGATCGACCGGCTTACCGGCTTGAACTGGGGCATCACTGTCTCCAGTTGGCCCGAACGAATGGCTTCTCCAACAAGGAAAGTGGGGCAAAGTACTATGCCTGCTCCACCCAGCGCCGCATCGCGCAGGAGCTGCCCGTTCGTTGCCGTCATCCGTGCAGTGATTTTTACCGCCACTTCCCCCTTTGGTCCGTCGAACCGCCATTTTCCGCGGCTGGCGCGCAACGCGTAGTCCAGACAATCATGGTCGTGGAGATCCGACGGCTTTGTGGGACGCCCGCGTCTGTCCAGATAATCGCGCGAAGCGCAGACCACCTCGCGTGAAGGCGCGATTCGGCGAGCAACCAGATTGGAAACCGTGAGTGGAGCGATGCGTACCGCGACATCCAGGCCCTCTTCCACGATGTCAACCACACGGTCGTCCAACACCAACTCAACCGACACCTCCGGGTAGACCGCGAGATATTCTGCAACGACTCTCCCAAGGTGCATCGCGCCGAAGGAGATCGGCGCGCTGACACGCAGTGAGCCGGTGGGACGTGTCTTGCTCTCGGCCGCGCTCGTACGAACTTCCTCGACATCCTCGATTATGCGCAGACTGCGCTCGTAGACGGAGGCGCCGAGCTCTGTCAGGCTTATGCGCCGGGTCGTCCGGTTGAGAAGGCGTGCGCCAAGCCACTCTTCCAGCATCTGGACATGTTTGCTCACGGCCGCTGGCGATAGTCGCATCCGCTTGGCCCCTCCAGCGAAGCTGCCTTCACTGACGACGTTGGCAAACACGGTCATGCTGGTCAGCCGGTCCAACTGCAATCACCTGTTTCATTCACGTTTCGTGAATTCACCATCCATATTTTCCCCGATTATCAATCCGCAGTGGACAGATTATCTGAAGCCAGGCGGGGATCAATTGCCCGATCCGTCTCTCTAACGTTTGCCCGAAACGTCGGCGTCGAGTGCCTTCTCGCGGGCTGGAGGTGATCATGTCTCTGACCAAAGCAGCCCTTCAGGAGAAACAGGGAGCCACTGTTCGCATGTGGCTCTCCGTGCTCACCGTATCGCTGGGTATTTTTTCGATGATCACTGCGGAGCAACTCCCTGTGGGGCTGATTCCGGCAATTTCTTCCGAGTTGAATGTCTCTATTGGGAGTGGCGGTCTCACGGTGACGATACCCGGCGTAATTGCGGCGTTCGCTTCTATCGGTTTGCCGTTGGCAGTGGGGAGGCTCGACCGGCGTATTCTGATGGCGGGCCTGCTCGCGGCAATGGCTGCGGCGAGCGTGATTTCAGCGCTCGCAACGAACTTTCCCGTTCTGCTCGCGTCCAGGCTGCTCGTCGGGATCACCATCGGTGGCTTTTGGGCGATAGCCGGGAGCATCGCAGTACGCCTTGTTCCTGGACCGTCCGTGCCGCGCGCCATGACTATTGTCTTCGGCGGTGTAAGTGCCGCTGCGGTGCTGGGCGTGCCGGCCGGCACGATCATCGGTGATCTAGTCGGCTGGCGCGGCGCGTTCTGGTCTCTCGCCGGTCTGAGCTTTGCCATACTGCTCGCCGCCCTGCTTGTGCTTCCGAAGCTGGAGGCGGCGCAGCCTGTGGAGGTGAAAGCCCTGCGTGCGCAATTGCGCAATCCCGCCCTTCTGGCGGGCGTGGTTGCGACCGCACTGCTGGTGGCTGCTCACTACGGTGCCTACACCTTCGTGAGCCCGGTGTTGCTGGAGGTCTCGGGCGTCACTGCAGGGAGCATAGGCTGGCTACTGTTGGGATATGGCATTCTCGGAATGATTGGCAACGCCGTCGCAGGCGTCTGGGCCGCCAAATCCGTCGGTCGCACATTGGCCTGCATCGTCATTGGGCTCGGCGCCACGCTGGCTCTCTTCCCTTTGCTCGGGGTCACGCCGCTCACAGGAACCATCCTGCTGCTGGTGTGGGGCTTCGCGTATGGCGCGGCGCCCATCACGCTGCAGACGTGGGTGCTGAGTGCAGCACCAGAAAGCGCGGAGACCGCGACGGCCATCTACTGCTTCACTTTCAATCTTGCCATCTCCGTGGGTACCCTAGCGACCAGTCAGATCGTCGACACGATGGGCGTGAACAGGGTCCTCTGGGTCGACTCCGCCATCATCCTGCTGGTGCTGCTGCCGGTGTGCCGCGCACCCATGCTTAACCGGAACATCGGAAACTCGTAGACAGCAAGCCATCCTGTGCCGCCATCTGTCTATGATGCTGTGTAGGTTGAAGTAGACCTTCGTTCCTCTGTCTTGAAAGTCACGCGCGTCACATCAAACGCGGGTTCCGCCGCACCGTGCGGGTGCCGATGCTTTGCGCCCCCGGAGGACAACTGGCTACTTGAAAAAGGACTTGATCCCCTCGTCGATATGTGTGCTGATATGAGATCGATCTCATGCCGCGCTCTCAATTGCTGTTTCTCTACGGGAGCGCGCTCTGGGAAGCATATGTCTGAATGACGATGAAGAGGGAGGTTCAAGTGAGGAAATTGATCGCGTGGCTGGCCTTGGCCACTACCACGCTCGCGTTCGCGTCTGCGGCGTCGGCGGGTGAAACCATCGACCGGGTTACCTCGAAGAAGGCAATGGTGGTCGCCACAAACAGCGGTTGGCCGCCGCAGAGTTTCCTCGACGACAGTAATCAGTTGGTCGGCTTCGATATCGACGTCTCGAAGGAGATCGCAAGGCGCCTCGGTGTGGAGGTCAGTTTCGACACGCCGGACTGGGCGACGATGACGGGCGGCCATTGGCAGGGACGCTACGATCTGGGTGTCGGCTCGGTGACGCCGACCAAAGCGCGGGCCAAGGTGATCGATTTCGAAGGCATCTATTATTATAGCCCCTACGTTTACGTGGTTCACAAGGACAGCCCGGCCAAATCGGTCGCCGACCTGAACGGTAAGATCATCGGCGTCGAGACCGCCACCACGTCGGAGGATTTCATCCGCAGACAACTCGAGATCGATGCTCCCGGCCTGCCGCCCATCGAATACAAGCTGGAGCCAGGTGAGATCAGGACTTTCGCCGACTCAATGCTGCCGTTCGACGATTTGAGGCTTGGCGACGGCGTGCGCCTCAACGCGGTCATCGCACCAGAACAGACGGCTCAGAACGCGATAAAGAACGGCTACCCGTTGCGTGTCCTGGAAGGCGGCTATGCCTTCCGTGAGCCGCTGGTGGTGATCGCGGAAAAAGGTGATGCCGAGTGGAATGCCAAGATCGGCGGCATTCTCGACGAGATGAAGAAGGACGGTACCCTCGCGAAACTGACCACCAAGTGGTACGGCAAGGATTACAGCGCCGACTGAGGAGCGTCGTGGATAAAGCTTGAGCGGGATGCATTCAATTGAACATCCCGCTCCATCTGTTTTGTTTCAGCCGCATTTCCACGACACCGGGCGGCTCCGCCTGCCTGCAAAATGCTCTAGTGCCGCCACCTCATCATATTGATCATGACATGTCCTGACACCTATTACCGACGCACGCTTGCCGACAACACCATCAGACCGCCGCTGAGCGGCGTTTCCGAGTGCGAGACAGTCGTTGTCGGCGGCGGACTGGCCGGCCTGACGACGGCGTTGCAGCTGGCTCGCGCCGGCCAGCAGGTCGTCGTGCTTGAGGCGCAGCGGATAGGATTCGGCGCTTCCGGTCGCAATGGCGGCTTCGTCAATCCCGGTTTCGCCACCGGCACCGACAACATCGCCGCGATGGCCGGCGTCGACGCGGCACAAAAACTGCACCGCCTGTCCATCGAAGGCGTCGACTTCGTGCGGCAGACGATCCGCGATCTCGACGTCAAGGCGGCAGAGCCGCGCTCCGGTATATTGAGCGTGCTTCGCCACGATGGCGGCGCCGTGCTCAAGGCATATGCCGAGCAACTGGCGCGGGATTTCGACTACCGGCTCGACTATCTCGATCGCGACCAGGTGCGAGCGGTGCTGCATTCGGATCGCTACCACCAAGGCCTGCGCGATCCCAGCGCCTTCCACATGCATCCGCTTAACTATCTGCGCGCCGTTGCTGGCGAGATCGAGCGGCTGGGCGGCAGGATATACGAGAGAACGGCTGCCGTTGAAGCCAACCTTGACGGCGCCGAAAAGATCTTGCGTACCGACAGCGGCGAAGTGCGCGCCCGCCAGGCCGTAGTTGCCACCGGCGGATATACGGGCCCACTGGTCGGCCGGCTGCAGCGGGCATTCCTGCCTATCGCCACTTACGTTATGGTGAGCGAGGAGGCGCCTGACCTCATCGCCAAGGCGATTACGACGACCGACGCCGTCGGCGATAACCGTCGCGCAGGCGATTATTACCGTGTTGTCGAAGGCGGCAGGCGGCTGCTCTGGGGAGGGCGCATCACCACCCGGGCAGCCTCATCGGGCGTGTTGGCGAGGCAATTGCGCCGTGAGATGGTCACCACTTATCCGCAGCTCGAACACCTCAAGACCGAACTCGCCTGGTCCGGGCTCATGTCTTATGCCCGGCACATGATGCCCCAGATAGGCCCGTTGCAGCCGGGCGTCTGGTACCTCACGGCTTTTGGTGGCCATGGCATCAACACCACGGCGATCGCCGGCAAGTTGATCGCCGAAGCCATACTGGGACAATCGGACCGTTACCGGCTGTTTGCACCATTCGGCCTTGCCTGGGCGGGCGGCCCGGCTGGACTTGCGGTTGCGCAACTCACCTACTGGAAGCTGCAGGCGCAGGATTGGTGGCGCGAGCGGGCCCGCTGACCGCAGGGAGATCGAAGACGTGATCGGCCGACTATTGCTCAACCACCCGGACGCGGCGCGCCGCGTTGGCGTGTTCTTCGTGCTCGCCGCCATCGCCGCCGGCCTGTATGGGCTCGGCATCAAAGCCAGTTGGCTCGGCAAGCTCGTTCCGGGGTCGGTCGAGTGGCTCGCCGCCAACCCGGACGTCGGGCGGGCGGTCTCGGCGGTGCTGATCGCATTGATCTTGGTGGCGAACTGGAACGCGCTGCGGTATCTCAGCCGCAAACAGCAGATTGTGGCAGTTTGGATAGAGCTGTTCGTGTTGCTAATGTTGTTTTTCTATTCCTTCGACCTGTCCTTCGCGTTCATCGCCAAGAAGATCGGCTTCCTCGTCTCGAAGGGTGTGGTGACGACCCTCTACATTTCGGCCATTTCGATCGCCATCGCCACCCTCATCGCCTTCGTTGGCGCCATCGCCAAACTTTCCCGCAACGGCGTGGTCTATGGCTTGGCGACCTTCTATACCTCTCTGTTTCGTGGCTTGCCGTTGCTGATGCAGATCTACATCATCTATCTCGGCCTGCCGCAGATTGGCTACGTGATCGGCGCCGTGCCGGCTGGCATCATGGCGCTGTCGCTCTGCTACGGCGCGTACATGACCGAGATCTTCCGGGCCGGCATCGAAAGCATCTCGCGCGGCCAGACCGAGGGTGCTACGGCACTCGGCCTTAGCGCTAACCAGACGATGTTCCTGGTCATCCTGCCGCAGGCGATGCGCGTCATCGTGCCGCCGACCGGCAACCAGTTCATTGCGATGCTGAAGGATTCTTCGCTGGTCTCGGTGGTCGGGGTCTGGGAGATCATGTATCTCGCACGCACGCAGGGCCAGACCGAGTTCCGCCACATCGAGATGCTCATCACCGCCTCGATGATCTATTGGCTGCTCTCGATGGGGCTCGAGTTCCTTCAGTCGCGGATCGAGGACCGGTTCGGGCGCTCACTCAAGCGCTGATCGTCATCCGTGATCTTCGCCAAAGCGAGTTGCACAGCACCGCAACAGCCAGCTTCGGAGAGCAGCTGCAGATTGTACGCGACAGCATGCCGTTCGGCGACGTCGTGAGGGGTGAATCAACCCGGTATTTCATCGGCTTAGCCCGATCGGAGGGCAGAATAGAGCAAGTGCTGGACGAGCATGTTCGTTGGCCGACCGCCCGGCAACTACGACCGATTGCTGGATTTCACCCGCGCCAATAAGTTAACAAAATTAATGACTCTAACATGTCTCCGGCCAACCATTATCGCTATGTATCGATGGTAGCCGAGTTCGCCACGTGGTTCGCCAATAGGTTTGTCAGCAGTGGTTTGCGCGTTACCAGCCGCACGACTCGGTCCATGCCCTGCACAGCCAAACGCACCGGCGAGACTTCCCGGGAATGAAGCTCGGCATGGTGTTTCGTTCCTTTGAAGTGGGCGTGGTTGGGGGAAGACCGTAGTCGGCGTGTTCGTGCCCGGTGGAATTTTCGAAGAGTTGTTTCCAACGGCGGGAACGAACCAAACTTCCATGCATTTAGCTCTGGCTTCGTTCATTCACTCTTTTTTCTGGGAGCTGGACCATTGTCATCCGGAGGCTATCTCTTGGCCGACCAACAAACCAATGACGTTTCCATCGTCGATCTGATACCTGCCCTGCGGGCTTTCGCGCGCACCTTCTGCCGCGTTCCAGACGATGCCGACGATCTGGTGCAGGAAACGTTGACCAAAGGGCTCGCCAACATCGACAAGTTCGAACCTGGTACACGCATGAAGTCGTGGCTCTTCACCATCATGCGCAACACCTACTACACCCGGATCAAGATCGCTGCACGGGAAGCGCCAGGCCTTCTCGACTGCGCGTCTTCGAGACCGATTTCGGAAGCTACCCAGGAATGGACCGTTCAGAGCAAGGAAGTTCACGGCGCCATCCAAAAGCTGCCCGAACATCAGCGCGAGGTGCTGATGCTGATCGGCGTTTTAGGAGTGGGCTACGAGGAAACCGCCGAAATCTGCGGCTGCGCGGTAGGGACGGTCAAGAGCCGGCTGAACCGTGCCCGCGCCAACATCCTTGAGCTACTCGGGGAGAGCTCGTTGCAGACATTGATAGAAAGGCGAAATCAGCTGTCGGATGGTCAGCTCGATATAGAGGTCGACAGCCGCAGATAATCAGCTCTTCACGTCTCGCCGACGCTTCTCGACGAGAGCGTTTTGCAATTGGATCGCCAGCTTGGATAGGCGGTCTGGTATCTTTTCCTGCTCTATGGCGGCCAGCAGGGAAGCAATCTCCTGATCCACTGCCATCTCGACAAGCAGATCCGTGGTATCGTCGCTCGAATGAGACATCACGTTCTCTTGATAGCATCCCTAGATCCAAGTCTGATGATGAGCGCTCGGCACTACAAGGCGTTGTCGACCGCCGAGAGGCTCACCGGCGGCCCTTGCACAGTTTTCCTCCGTGCCGCGGCAAGACGCGGCGCGGTGGCGTCAGTCCTTCAGCAACCGGTTTGCGGCGTGATCCTGAAATTGATCGGACTTGATTCGATTGCCGTCCAGCCCGCGCTCTCGGCTATGTTGCTTCCTGTCGCGGTTGGACAAAACCGCGTTTTCTTCGATCTTGTCCTTGTCCAAGGTGGTCATTGCGCCGGCGCCGGCACCTTTGCCTTGGCTGCCTTGGCCGAAATGCTTTTTGCCGCCGGATGCCATGATCTCCTCCTTCGAATCCAGGACACCGATCGGTGCCGACGCCCGAACCGGCATCGCGCTGTAATGTTCCGTCTCACCCAGCAAGCAGGAAGGCGTCGCCATCCCATGACCCAAACGGCTTCTCGCCGTCGATGACGACCCGCAATTGGTGAGCTTGCGCAAGACGGCCGATGTCGGCCCGGTCCAAAGAAAGCGATCCGCGATAAGAATAGTTGAGCAATGCGAGCCGGCCCGGCCGTTTGAGAACGCGCGCAATTTCATCGAAAAGCCGCTCAGCCATGCCGGCCAGGACCAGGTAGGGAAAGCTGTCGACCGCCAACACGCAATCGAAACTGTCGTCGTCGAAGTCGGCCAGATCGAGACCGGAGGTTTGGCGCAGTTCGACATTGCCGAGCGCTGCGCATTGCTCGGAGGCGATAGAGATCATCCGCGATGATATGTCGATGCCGACCATCCGCTTGAAGGAATTGGACAGCGCGCGCTCGAAACGTCCGATGCCGCAACCGATGTCGAGAATGTCTCGTTCAATTCCGGTGAATTCTCGCGCCTCGAGCCATTCAACGATTTCGTCGGTCATGGCTGTCAGCCGCTCGTCATCGCCAAGGGATCCTAACTGGACACTTGCGGCTGTCGAAATTGCTGCCGCGGCATCAAAACTCGAGGCCAGCCGCGTGACGACGGCAATATCCGTCTCGCCGTTACCGCGTTCATGCCGAACGGCGCCGCCTGTCGCTCGCAAAGTGGCAAGGACGCCCGGTCTGTGGCGCAGCAGTCCAGCGACCTTTCGCAGTCTTTCAGCATCGCCGGTATCCGCCGGACGGACTTTCAGCACGAACTCCGCCAATTCCGCCGCTTCAATTGTGGGCGGCAGGTGAAGCGCCAGCCTGACGAGAACAGCTTCGGCGCAGGCACCATCGGCCATGCAATCTTCGACCGCCCGTCTGACCGATGTCCGGCGCTGCGCGTGCACACTCATGACATCAACTCCGCGTCCAGATCCTCCGCATCGTCCACCTGTCGACGGCGCCCCAGCCATATTTGTAGGCCTCCTGGCCGCGCAGGAAGTCGAACTCGCGCGCATCCTCGCGGATCGACTCCGCGATCGCGTGGCCGATCAGGATCGCCCCTGGGCTCTCCTCGGCATATGCAGGATCGAGGCCGCCGAGATAGGCATAGGCGCGGCCGCGGTGGTGAAATCCGTAATAGGCGGCGACAGTCGTGCCATCGATCGCGAGCAACCAGCATCGGACCAGGCCGTGAGCATCGAGCAAGGGAAGTGAAAGCCCATGGAAGTGCTGCACGGCGGGGTCGGCCAATACACCACCTCCATGTCCAACCCAGCGTGCCTGGTGCAGGCGGATCAATTGGTTCAGGAAGTTCTGATCGCCCCGCGCTGACGCCAACGCGAGCCGGCCGCGTCTGGACGCCGCTTGGCGCGCCCGGCGCAACTGGCGCCTGCGCCGAGCGGGAACGCAGCCGGCCAACGTGTCGTCGCCGGCAACAGCAAGCACGGGACAGGCTGCATGAATTACCGGCCTCTCGACCGTTAAACCGGGATGCGCGATCGTAAGACCGGCACTGTTTTGCGGCAGATCAGACAAGATCCATTGTGACCACCCGACCGAGCAGATCGTTTCGGCAATGGTGGCGACAACCGCCGCCTCGATATCCCGGACAGCCAGGATGTCCAGATAATCACTGAGCGAAATACCGACCGGAAGCAGCTTCGAACCGGCCGTTCCATGCTCGAGATAGAGTGGCGCCAGCCCGACCAGATCGCCGCCACGCCAGACCGCAACTGTCGCCAGTTCACCGGGTGCGAATGCGCGCCACCATGGCACCAGCCAGGCGGGGGATTGGAACGGCGTCGCAGAGGAACTCTGCTCCCACAGTTTCCACCAGTGCGGCGTCAAGGCATCGAATTTTACGGGGTCATCGATGATTTCGCTGCGCAACACTGCTTTTCTCACGGTGCCGCAGCGAAGCGCCGGCAATCTGTGCCAAGTTGTGCCAGCGCCTGATAGGCAGCCATATACGACGAGATCATCCGTTCCAGCGAAAACCGCCGTCGCGCCTCCACCCGGCACGCCTCGGCGTCCAGGCTGGGCGCCGCAAGAATGGCTTGGGCCATCTCGTCGACTGTGTTGACGAGAAAGCCCGTCCTGCCGTGCTCGATGACATCCGCAAGCGCACCATTCGGGAATGCGACCACCGGGGTACCGCAGGCGAGGGCCTCCATGGCGACAAGCGAGCTTGTCTCGGCGGCGAGGCTTGGAATGACCAGACAGCGGGCTGCGTTGAGAAAGCGCCTCTTGGCGTTAAAACCGAGCGGGCCCAGGAAGCGGCGGCGAGCATCAAGACGGGATTGGACCTCGTCGCGAAAGTAGCGCGTATGTGTTTCGTAGGGGTAGACCTTGCCGCCGATGACCAGGGGCACGCCCGCCTGTTTGGCCGCGTCCAGGGCCAGGTGAATGCCCTTTTCCGGGCAGACTCGGCTGAGAACCAGGGCAAAGTCTCGCTTCGGCTGCACCAGGCTCAGTGCTTCGATGTCAACGCCGTTGGGAATCGGCGCCACCAGTCTGGCCCCTGGTGGCGCCGTTTGCTGCTGGGTGGGCGAGACCGCATGGAGCCACAGGTCGTCGCGCGTCGGTCGCAGAGCCTCGGCCGGATACCAGTCCAAGGGCAGGTGGAGGCTCACCAGGGTCGGACCATCGTCGGGCAAATAGGCATGAAAATCGATACCGTGCAGATGAGCCACATCGATCGGCCATCGGGCGCGGGCAGCGGCGATCGCTTTGCGATGAGCCTGCTGCGCGCGGCTCTTCGCCGCCTCGTCGAGCACGCCGTTTTCAGCCGGTATTTCCACAAGGGTACCGCTCGCGCTGGAGCCGCGGCAGCCAATGACGATAGAGCGGTGGCCGGCGCGAACCAGCTCCCGATCGAGCATCGACAGAACCTGTTCGGCACCGCCGACAGCATCGGGTCCGACGGGTGCGAGAGGGTAGGCGACATTGAGGACAGTGAGCGCCGCGGCTGGTTGCGCCTCGGTCCCGTATGCCGCACCACCTGTCGATGATGCCGCTAATTCGTCCAATGTGTCGGGCGTCTGATGCATTGGCAGCATGACACTTTCACGCTGCCGAGGCCCGCCGCGTCGGGAGCGAAGCGGACGTCATGCCGGGCGCATAGCGGCGGATCATGGTTGCGCAGAATTCCGCGAACTCCTCCGGCACCAGAGGTGGGCTGGTGTGGTGGGGCATCATTCCGCGATGCTGCGGTGTAAAGCAAAAGGTGACCGTCACGTCGAAATCGGCGAGTGCCTCCATCTGCCGGTCAAACCAGTCCAGCGCGTTCGGCCGGAAGCTGTCTGCCCAGGAAAGCCCCGTGCGCATATTGGTGACGCCCAGCCGCTTCATCCAGGCGACGGCATCGTCCAGCCGGGCGTCCTCGAAATGAAACCACTGCACCAGCCCCATTGCGGGCGTGTAGCGCAGGAACTCCTCCAGCGCAGGTTTTGGCGTACCGTCCTGGCGTAGCAGCCCCATGTGGAAATGTCGATAGTAAGAAGAGCCCTCTGCCTCGCGATGCCGCGTCGTTGCTTCCCATTCGCGCGGAAGATCGTAGAGGCTGTACCACTGGATGCGTGGTGCGTTGCCGATCAGCAACTCGGCGGTGCGCTTGAGCCCCCAGACCTGGATTTCTTCCGCGCCGAAGGTCGATACGCCGACTTCGCTGACCCAGATGGGAAGGTTGGTGACGGTCGCGATCTCGCCGATCTTCTGTGGCCATTCGTGGATCTGCCACAGGTTCCAGTCGAGCGGAAAGCCGTGCACGGCGACGGCATCGACATGGTCCAGCACGCCGAATTCCTTCATGCGGGTGATAAAGCCCGGATCTATCGGCGAGATGCCACCGAGTACTTTCGTCAAAGACGGGTTCTCCGACGCGATTGCGTCAGCCGACAAGATCGCCATCCTGGCAAAGCGGCTCCAATCGGGATCGAGCTCTGGGTCCCAATGCGATTTGTTGTTGGGCTCGTTCCAGATCATGGCGGCTTCAATCATGGAGCTGTCCTTTCGAGGGGTAGATGGCGCCGCCGCCGGCCGGGTCCCCGGCTGCGCGGCAGAAATAGACCTCCTGCTCGGGGTGCAGAACGATCTCGAAACCGGCGCTGCGCAGCATCGCTTCGGTGCAGGCGCGGTTTGGAATCCACCAGTTGGTGGGATCGTCGGCATAGCGGTGCTCGATAAAATGCAGCTTGGGAAACTGCGGCTGGTCGAACAGGTCATGCGTCCAGAAATGATAGTTTTCTTCCAACTCGGGCAGATCCGCGCTGCCGCGCTGCATGGACTGGAAGATCATCAGGTCACGGGCGACATGTTCGCGGATCAGGTCGAGCGCGAGCAAGGGGTGGCGCAAATGGTAAAGCACCCCCATGAACAGCACGACATCGAACGTCTCGCGCAGCGAGCCGACGTCGTAGACCGAAAGCTTCTGGAATTCGATCTCGCAATCGGCAACCTCGGCGGCAAAGCGAGCCTGCGCCAGGTAGGCGTCATCGAAATCGATGCCGAGGACACGGTCAGCACCTCGCCGTTTCATCTCGATGGAGTAAAATCCTGCATTGCAGCCGATATCGAGTACGGCCTTGCCCCTCAGATCAGCGGGAATGGCATTGGCAAATTTGCGCCATTTGATCAGCGGGTAGTTGCCCAGAAAATGGTTGGGAGCGGTTTGGACGCCGGCAAGTTCCATGTTGTGGAACCATGGGCCGAGCGCATCGATGCGGCGGCGGATTTCGGCATGGGAATGCAGCATGGCTCAGGCTCCTTCGCCAGGAACGACGGGTACATGCGACTGCGCGCCGGGCATGATCATGGTGGGCCGGCGCTGCGCGGATGAGGCGTCGTTTTCAAGCAACCGCAGAGCTGTTCGATAGCCGTTGAAAGTGCCGACATCGACATAGTCCGACCCAGCCCTGACACCAAAAGCTGTACCGCCGGCCGCAATATAGGCGTTGACCAAAGTGCCGATATATTCGTCACTGCGCTCGCGCTCACGCCAGAGTGCCGCAAGCTGATGCAGGATATGGCCCGGCATCTTGAACGCACCCCAGACCCAGTTCGTGGCGGCATCCTGTCGTTTGACCTGGATTTCGATCACGCGCTCGTGGACGTCGGTGACGACGGCGTCGAAGAATTCCGGCTGATCCACCGGGAAAAGCAGAAATGAGAGCTGATCGTCGGGCAAATGGCGGAAACCGTCCTCGGGAAACCAGATCGTATCGGGAAGGCCGACCAGGACGACCTCGTCGGGCGCGACGAGGGGCGCCGCCCGGAAGATCGCATCGCACAGACCGACGGGGTTCGGCTGCACCACGAAGAGAGCCGCCGCGTCACCGTAGCCGGCGGCGTAGTATTCAAGGATGTCGGATTTGCCCGATCCGATGATGAAGCAAATCTTGTCGACGCCGGCCTGCACCATGCGCCGTACCAGATACTCGCTCACGGCGCATGGACGCTCGGTCTGTCCATCGATCCGGCTACCGACCGGCAGCAGCTCTTTCGAGAAGCCGAGCGGCTGAATGCGGCTGCCGCGCCCGGCAGCGGGTACGATGCCCAACATCAGACCGCTTCCCTCATCGGTTCGCCGGGAGATCTTTGAAAGGCCTCGTTCAGGATGCGATCCAGTTCCGCCGCGCGCCGTGCCGAAGTGTGTTCGCCCAAGACCCGGTCGCGGGCACGCCTTCGAATGCCGTCGAGCTCGCGCTCCGGCAATCGCAATGCGGCGACCACATCATCGGTGTCATGCGCCAACAAGATTTCGCGGCCGGGTTCGAAAAATTCGGTCAGGCCCGGCCATGCATCGGTGACGATGGCAGCCCCACACGCGGCCGCTTCGAAGAGCCGTCCCGACGGGCACCAGCCCTTTTGCGCCATCGCCTCCCGGGTGACGTTCAGTGTCAGGCGAGATGATGAGAAGAAAGCCGGATGGTCGGCTGGCGGAAGATGCCTGACAAAGAAGATGTTGTCGCTCCATGGGAATTCCTGCGGATATTGCGCGCCGCCAATGATGAAACGGTGGTCAGGCAGGCGCGCGGCCGGGCGGACCAGCAGCTTTTCGACGCCGGCCTGGCGATCCGCCGCGTAAGTTCCGAGATAGGACAGATCACCGGCGAATTCGGCCCGCTTCTCTGCCGGCCGGTGTTGGTCGGGATCGACATGCCCATAGAGCGGCACCACGTGACGCGCGCCCAAAACCGACTTAAGCGCCTCGATCGCAGAGCCGCCGGTGTAACTCAAAACGAGGTCGAAATCGGCGAGACCCTCAGGTCCGAAATAGGGCGGACGCTCGCCTTGCTCGATGCGGGCAAGCGTGACCGGAGTGTCGAGATCGTAGAAGACACGCAATCCGCGACCTGTCTGCTGCGCCAGCCGCGAGGCCTCCACGGCGTCGGCACAGTAGGAGGTGACGACGACGACATCCGCTTGCTTCATTGCCCGCTCCGCAACGCGACGGATGTCCTCCCAGTCCGGATAAATGACGACGTTGCCGCCATCGAGCCGATCGAGATCACGCGTCCCGGCATAGTAGGGGGTATCGCGTTCGAAGAAGGTGATGGACCATCCCAGCCGACCCAGGGCGCGGATCAGACCGCGCCAGAGCGTGGCATGGCCGTTGCCCCATGATGATGTAACGGTGAGACCGAAAATGACCATCTGCATCCGGAAAGTCCTCGTCAGGCAGCTTCGTTCATTCGCAGGAGCTTGGAGCCCCAGTCACCCGACACGATCGTCGTGATCGAGGCTGGATCGATGTCGAAGCGGAAGCAGTCGCCGACCGGCAAGCCAAGCACCTTGCAGACGGCGGCCTTGATGACGTCGGCGTGGCTGACCAGGGCGACACACTGGTTCGGATGCCGCTCGCGCACTGCGTTCATCAGTGCGACGATCCGCTCCTGCACATCCAGCATGGTCTCGCCGCTCGGTGTCCTGGCCTCCTGCCGCTGGTCGTTCCACGCCCGCCAACCGGCATCGCCATTCAACTCGTCGAAGGTCTTTCCCGACCAATCGCCGAAATCGATCTCGTCGAGTTCGGCGCAGATCGCGATTTCACCGACGCCGCAGGCAAGCGCGATCGGCACGGCCGTCTCTTGCGTACGCTCACGCGGGCTGCACAAGATGGCTTCAATCGGCTCCCGGGCCATGCGGCCACCAAGATGCGCGGCCTGCGCCTTCCCAGCCTCGCCAAGGCAAACGCCGTCCATTCGTCCTGCAAGATAGGAGCCGACATTGTCGTGCGCTGCATGACGGATCAAAAAGAACGTTGTCGTCATTCCGCGGCATCCAGCAAAGGCTCGTCCTTGCCGGCGATGAAAGCGAGCGTGCGCTGCCGCGCTTCGGCGTCGGTGAACTGTTCGGGAGGCGACTTCATGAAATAGCTGCAGGGACCGGTCAGTGCTCCCGCTATGCCGCGATCGAGCGCAAGCTTGGCGCAGCGTATCGCATCGATCACCACGCCGGCTGAATTTGGAGAATCCCAGACTTCCAGCTTGAGCTCGGCGTTGAGCGGCACGCCGCCGAAGGTCGTCCCTTCCACCCGGATATAGGCCCATTTGCGATCGGTCAGCCACGGTACGTGGTCGCTGGGTCCGACATGAATATTGCCCGGCTCCAGGGGAACATCGAACTGGCTGGCCACGGACTGGGTCTTGGAAATTTTCTTTGATTCCAGCCGCTCGCGTTCCAGCATGTTGAGGAAGTCGGTGTTGCCGCCGAAATTCAGCTGATAAGTGCGATCGATGCGCACGCCGCGCTCGCGGAAGAGATTGGCCAGCAGGCGGTGAACGATGGTCGCCCCGACCTGGCTCTTGATATCATCGCCGACCAGCGGCAGCCCTCGCTGCTCGAAGCGCCGGCGCCATTCCGGACGTGAGGCGATGAAAACGGGTATGCAGTTGACGAAGGCGCAGCCGGCCTCAAGCGCGCATTCGGCGTAGAAGCGCGTCGCCTCCTCGGAGCCCACCGGCAGGTAAGAGACCAGCACGTCGGCGCCGCTGTTGCGCAGGATTTCGCTGACGTCGGCAACCGGCTCCGGCGCCTCCTCGATTTCGTCGCGCAAGTATTTTCCGATGCCGTCAAGTGTCGGTCCGCGCTCGACGCGAACGCCGTTTGCCGCCGCATCGGCAAAGCGGAACGTGTTGTTCGGGGCGGCGTAGATTGCTTCAGCGACGTCGAGGCCAACCTTGCTCCTGGCGACGTCGAATGCGCAGACAATCTCGATGTCGTCGACATGGTAACCGCCGAGGTCGGCATGCATCAGCCCTGGGATTGGTTCGTTGCTTTTTGCGTGACGATAATAGGAGAGGCCCTGCACCAGGGAGGATGCGCAATTGCCGACCCCGACGATACCGACACGAACCTTTTTCGATCCCACGAAACTGCCGCCCTATGCTGTTCAAAGGTAAGTTCCTGCCGCCGAACCACCAGCGTGCCGGAATGTTCCTTGGCCTGCCGAAAAATTGCGCAAGACAGCATGGATCGAAGCAGCGCTGGCTGCGTTGCCGCAAGGCAAAGCATTGGAAAACCGGTCGATGATCGTTTACGGCGACCAGAAGCGGAGGCAGAGCGCAGAACGGCTTCGCGATGCTGCGAGCGAAGTTGCTCAAAGTCTGGACCGCATGGCTCATGGCGTCCGACGCCATGCCGCGTTGGTCGGCCTATTCATCAGCGTATCGGAACTGGTTCGCGCGCTTGCCGATGTCGATTTCGAGAACAGGGGCATCGACATCTTTTCGCCGCGGCAACAGCAAGGCGCCAGATTGCTGGTTGGTCTTGCGGCAGAGGTGGCGAAGTCGTGGCGAAGCGGTTTCGCCGTGGGCGGTGGCATCGAGCCGGGACTTCTCCAACTGCTGGACGGGTTGGATTGCGAGGCTGAGGTTCTGACCGGTTCTGCCGAGGGTTACGCGCATTACGCGCTTTATCCCGAAAGCTATTTGGGAGCGGCGCAGGAGTCAGGTCTCGATGCGAACACATGCGTGATCGGCATCCGCAGCATCGGCCTGGGGCTTGCCGCCATAGTGGCTGCCGCGATTGGCGCGCCGGCGCCGTTCAGCGTTCGTCCGGTCGGCCATCCTTTCCGCAGGCACATCAATGCCGATTCGCGCTCGATCGCTTCCTGGAAGAACAATCCATCGGCACGCTTCGCCGTTGTAGACGAAGGTCCCGGTCTGTCCGGCAGTTCGATGCACGCCGTCGTCGCGTGGCTGCGGGAACTGGGTATTGGTATGGACCGCATTCACCTGTTTCCCAGCCATCCTGGCAACCCGGGCATCGAAGCGTCACGGGAGGCTAGGGAGACATGGTCGCGCTGTCCGAAACATGTGGCGACGGCGCTCGAATGCACCTTCCCCGAAAGCTCGAACATTCCCACGCTTAGCGAATGGGTGGCCGAGGCGGTCGGCAGCCCCGAATTACGCCTGACCGAACTGTCTGGTGGCGAATGGAGGAGCGTCCACTACGTCGACGAAAAGCATTGGCCGCCGAGCCCGCGCGGCATCGAGCGGCGTAAATTCCTGGCGTCCGCGGGGTGTGGTCGCTGGCTCGTCAAATTCGCCGGCCTCGGCGAAACCGGACGGCGTAAGAGACGAGCCGCGGAAATGTTGGGGAAAGCCGGGTTCGGATCGCAAGTGGTCGGGCTTTGCCACGGCTTTCTGGTCGAACGGTGGATTGACGGCACCACGATGGACCAGGCGCCGCTGCCCAGAGGAAGGCTGGTCGCGGAGTTGACGCGCTATCTAGCCTGGCGGGCGCTCAATCTCCGAACCTGCGAACCGGGTGCATCATTGCTCGCACTCGCGGAAATGGCTGTTTCCAATACATCTGAAGCCCTGGGCGAGAACCGAGCGGCGACGTTGCGCCATTGGCTCTCGAAAAAAACCCCTGCGCATGTTCTGCAGCGGGTGGAAATCGACGGAAAGCTTCACGCGTGGGAGTTTCTCGTTTGTGCCGATGGCACGGTGGTCAAGACAGATGCCGTCGACCATTGCCGGGCACACGATTTGATTGGCTGCCAGCCGATAGAGTGGGACATTGCCGGCGCCTGTGTCGAATATGGACTGTCCGACAGCGATGTGACGACATTGGTCGAGGGGATGGGGCTCGATATTGACAATGGCCACATCGATTTTTTCGAACCCTGCTATTTGGCGTTCCAAATCGGGCTCTGGAGCACGGCTGCGCAATCCGAAAATGGCCAGGAAAAAGCAAGGCTGGCCGGGACGGCAGACCGATACAGGGCGGGGCTGATACGATTCCTGGACGAATCTCAGGTGTAACGTTTCGATCAATCCAGCCTTCGCAGCATGTCTGCTTCCTGCTCAAGAATAGCGGCCACTTCCTCGCGCTGCAGATGCGTCATCATCAAGCTGACGCAGCACTCGAGATAGGTGATCGAGGAGCGCCGCAAATAGGCAGCCGCCTCGCGTTCGGCAATCTTGTCGACATCCTTCGCGGGTCGCTTGGGTTGCATGAGGATGATCCTCCGTATCGGGTCCCTCCCGCCAAACTACAAGGTTGGATGGATGTTCCGCACGATCTCCGGGCAGGTCCGGCCGCGGCCCACGTCATGCAGGAAGGTTCTGCAGCCCGCCTGCGGGTCTCCTTTTGGCAAGGCCTGTCATCTGATCGCCGATGCCGGTGCCTTCGAGCGCCGCGAAATAATCGATCGTCAGCTTGAGCCCTTCGTTGAGCGGCACTCTCGGCGACCAGCCGAGCAGCGTTTTCGCACGCGAAATATCAGGCTGCCTGCGCCGAGGATCGTCTTGCGGCAGGGGCAGAAATTTCAGATCCGACTTGGTGCCGGTCATCGCCTTCACCAATGCCGCCAGTCGCACGATGGTGAATTCTCCGGGATTGCCCAGATTGACCGGCTTGCCCGGATTGGGGTCGATGTTCATCAGGCGCATCAATCCATCAATCAAGTCGGAGACATAGCAGAAGGATCGCGTTTGCTGGCCGTCGCCGAATATCGTCAGCGGACGCTTCTCGAGCGCCTGCATGATCAAATTCGAGACGATGCGACCGTCGGCCGGATCCATTCTCGGACCGTAGGTGTTGAAGATGCGCGCGACGCGGACGTCGGCCTTGCCGGCCCTTAGATAGTCGAAGCAAAGCGTTTCGGCGGTGCGCTTGCCCTCGTCGTAGCAGGCGCGTGGGCCGGTGCAGTTCACATGACCGACGTAGTCCTCCCTTTGCGGGTGTTGTTCCGGATCGCCATACACTTCGCTCGTCGAGGCCTGCAGCAGTCGCGCGTCATTGCGGACAGCGAGTTCGAGCAGGTTGAGGGTTCCGATCACGCAGGTACGCGTGGTGTGTATCGGGTCGGCCTGATAACGCGGCGGTGAGGCGGCGCAGGCCAGGTTGAAGATGTGATCCACGGGCTCGCCGAGATCCAGTGGCCGGCAGATGTCCTGCTCGATCAACCGGAAACCCGGCCGGTCCATGATCGAGATGATGTTTTCCATGCGCCCGGTCAGAAAATTGTCGACGCAGATCACGCGCCAGCCGTTGCGGAGCAATACTTCGCAAAGATGCGAACCGAGGAAACCCGCGCCGCCGGCAACAAGCACCGTCTTTGCCCTGTGCGCCTTTCTTGTCTGTCGCATCGCTGTTTTCTCCTGTCTGCCGTTCATGCTGCACTTCCAATGTCGAGATCGAGGGCCGTCGCCCTTGGTTGGGTCAGCGCCGCCACGAATTCGCGAGCCCTGGCCCCACCGGTGTGGGAAGCGAGGACGAGTTTGCGAGCCCGGCCGGCCATGGCCAGGCGTGCGCGCTCGGACTCGCCAACGAGGATATCGATGACTTCGTCCGTCTCCGCGGCGGTGTGGATCGCCGATGCGGGAAAGAAGCTGTCGAGCCCTGGCCAGTGGTCGCTGACGATGGGCGTGCCGCAAGCCGCCGCTTCGAACAGGCGCACGCTGGGCGACCATCCTGCGGTGATCATGGAACTGCGTGTGACATTCAGCGTGTAGCGCTGACGGCTATAGAACGCGGCGTGATCGGCTGGCGGCAAATGTTCGATGCGTTCGACATTGTCCGGCCAGATGATGTCGGATGGATATTGGGAGCCGGCCACGACGAAACGGAGGTTCGGCATATGCCGTGCGGGCTCGAGCAGCAGAGCGTTCAGCGTTGTCTGCCGGTCCATGCTGTAGGTGCCGAGATAGCCGAGATCCCAGCGGATCGGATCTCCTGTCGGGTGATGCCGTTCTGGATCGACCGAACAATAGAGAGGTTCGGCATGGCGCGCGCCGAAGTCTTGCGCCAGATGGTTGAGCGTTGGTCCGCCAGTGAAGGAGAAATAGACATCGAAATACGGAATTTGCCGCGAACTCAGATAATCGCAATCGTCGGCTGAAAGCTTGGCCAGGGTCACCGGGGTGTCGATGTCGTAAAAGCAGAGCTGCCCCTTGCAAAGCGAGGCGACGATGTCGATGACCTGGCGTCCTTCTGGAACAAAGGATCCGATGACGATGATGTCGGCCTGCTCCAGGCACTGTGCGTAGTGGCGTTGCAGCTCCGCAGTGGTTTCGTAGTAGCGCAAGGCGCAGAACTCCGGATCGCGCAGATCGCGGTGATTGGCGTACCAGGGCACGTTGCGCTCCAGAAAAGTCACCCGGTGACCGAGTCCGTGCAAGCCTTTCAAAAGACCCCGGAAAGTCGTGGCGTGGCCGTTTCCCCAGGATGAGGACAGCGACAGGCCGAGAAAGACGATGTCCAGTTTCTTGGTCATTCCGCTGCCTCCACGGCCCCGTGCTCGAAATGACGTTTGAAGACGGCATCCGCCACATCCGCCCGAAGCGCGTAGGTATGGTCCGCCAGCACGCGGTGAAGTGCGGCTTGGCCGATTGCCTTGGCCCGCCCGGGGGTCAGCGAGCGCATTATTTCGGCGACATCGCCGCCGTCACGCGCGACCAGGATCTCCTCGCCTGGTTTCAGGAACAGTTCCACGCCCAGCCATGCATCCGTGATGAGACAGGCGCCCGCGCCGGCCGCCTCGAACACTCGCGTGGCCGGTGAAAAACCGTTGGCGGCCATGCTGTCGCGGCTGATGTTCAACACGGCTTTTGGGGTGACATTGAAGGCGTTGTGATCGCGGGTGCGGACATGGCCGAGCCAGCCTACATTGGTGGGGAGCGGCTTGTCGCCCCAACCCGAGCCTCCGAGCAGGAAACGCTGTTTCGGCAGCTGGCTGGCGGGATCGAGGAAAAACGATTCGACACGCGCTTCACGGTCCGGCAGCCGGTTTCCGAGGAACGCCAGGTCGCAGGCAAAATGCGCTTTGCTGGCGACCGGATGGTGCGTTTCGGGATCGAGCGCATTGTAGATGGGCACGCACTCCTTGGCGCCCATGGCACGATAGGCCCAGACAACGGGATCGCCGCCACCATAGGTCAGCACGAGGTCGATCTCCTGCAGTGCACGATGGAGCGGGTGGTCCGGCTCGTCGCGCAACTGGGCAAGCGTGGCTGGCGCATCCACGTCCCAGAATACGACAAGCGCGTCGCTGCGGGCGTGGTCGAGAACGGCGCGAAGCAGCGCCTCGTCTTCGAAACCGACGCCACTCGCCTTGACGACGATGTCGGCGCCGGCGGCACGTGCCGCGACCTGCATCAGCGCATGCTGGGTCGCCTCGTAAACGACGACAGTGCACCAGTCGGGAGCTTCGATGTCGCGGTTCTTCTGCCGGTCGTAGACATCGGGTTCGTAGAACGTGATCTCGTAACCCAATTGCGAAAGTGCCTTGAGCAAACCGCGATAGTACGTCGCGGCACCGTTCCAGTAGGACGACAAAAGGCTCGATCCATAGAATGCGATCTTCATGCGACGGCTTCCTTTGCGGCTGTCGGGACGGCGGTGTGTCGGTTCCCGCATTGCGTGAGCACGCCGAGCAACTCGTCGACGCGGTGGCGGCAGGTGTGCCGCGAGCGGATGGTCTCGAGACCCGAGATCACCAGGGAGGCCGCAAAGTCCTCGTCGGACAACACCGTCCGAAGCTGTTGCCGCATTTGCGAGCCATTCTCGGCAAACAGGAAGTCGACACCGGGCCTGAAAAGCTGCTCGACATCGGACCATGGCGCTGAAATCAGCGGAATGCCGCAGGCGAGTGCCTCGAACATGCGGATCGTCGGGATTCCGGGCAACCTCTCGCGATAGGGGCGCCGTGGGATGTGAACGGTGACACGATGCGCGGCGAAAGCCTTCGGCACGTCGGCATTGGCAATCCACCCCTCATAGCGCAGTCCTGCGGTGGCCAGATCCGCAAGTGCGGTCTTGGGATAGCGTACGCCGTGAACAGCGGCATCAAGGCCGAGATCGTGCACCGGCTCGATCAGAAACTCATTGAGTTCGGCGGTCCGCTCATCATCGCCCCAGTTGCCGATCCAGACCAGATCGGAGGTGGGGCGGATCTCCGGGTGCGGCTTGAACAGGCGATCGTCCGCGGCTTCATGCCAAGTGAAGACGCGCTTGCCCCAGCCGGCGCGCAAATAGCTCTCACGCAAGGTCTCGCCAAAGGCGAGAACGCCGTCATAGTGCTCCAGCCGGAGCGCCGAGAGCGCCTCGGTCGCCGACACGGCCCGGTGGTGGGTGTCATGAAAAAGAAGGATGAAGTTGCCGCCGGCGGCCCGGGCACGGCCAATACGTGCGACAAGCTCCGGATCCGTCCACTCATGAACGATCACAACGTCGGCCTCAGCGATCCAGGCTTCATGATCAAATCCGGCATCGTAGGTCACCGGCATCAGTTCGGGGAAATCCTTGCGGAAGCGTTCGATGGCGAACGACCCCTTCTCAGCCAGCAGATTCAACCGGCTCCAGCCATCCGCCGGCTCCAGCGCAATCGCCTGATGCCGGCGCTGGACCAGCTCTCGCATGACGCCGCGCAGGAAATGGGCATTGCCATGATTCCAGTCGGAAACGACCGAATGGGTGTAGAACACAAAGCGCATGATCAGCGCTCCGCCATCGCTAAGGCCGCTTTGTCGTAGACGCCGCGCATGGCCGCTGTCTGTTTTGTCAGCCTAAACCTGCGGCTGCGTCGGATGGCTGCCTGGCCAAGCTCTCGCCGGAGCTCGGCATCGCTGGAGAGACGATTGAGGCAGGCAGCGAGATCGTGCGGATCGCGCGCGTCAAAGAACATCGCGGCCCCGTCCCATAGTTCGCGATAGGTGGCGATATCGGAAAGCACCAGGGGCGTAGCCGACATGCCGGCTTCCAGCGCGGCCAGGCCGAATGGCTCGTAGAGCGATGGCGATACGAAAACGCCGGCGCGAGCCATCAACGAACGCACCTCGTCGGACGGCACTGCTCCCAGAGGAACAGCATGGCTGAAGCTGACATGCTCGCCGTTTGGGCCGTTCGTCGACCCGGCGGCAAACAGAGGCCATCGCGTCAGGGACGCCGCCTGGTCGACCACCGCGGCATTTTTGCCCTCGTCCCACCAGCGGGCAGCAGCGAACACGAGCGGTTGGTGCTTTTCGGCATTCAGCAGAGGACGGGCACCATTTCTGACCACACTCAAGCGCGCGATCGGGCCGTAGCAGGTCTCTAGCATGTCGGCGTGGCTGCGGCTCGGCGCGATGACCGCGTCGGCCCGATCCATGCCGCGTCTGTTGCGCTCCTTCTGCCAGGCCCATGCCCCATCCGCCGCCTGTCCTCTGACCGCATGGAACCAAGTCGTCACGCAGGAATGGGAGACCACCACGACCGGGCATGGCGCGTCGAATCCCGCTGCCTGCGAAGGCGCGTTGAAATGGACAAGGTCGATGGCGTGGTCGCGCATGGGCGCATGCAACTCCCGCGGCAGCGCGTCGAGATCACCGCCGTTGCGGGTCATCCAATCCGGCGGCGTGTTCAGCCAGATCAGCTTCGCGAAAGCCTCCGCCTCGTCGGCCTGCTGCCTGGACGGTGGCGGACCGAGGCCGGCAAGCACCACGGTATCGCCGCCGTTGACAAGTTCCCTGGCCAGGTCGAGCGCATAGCGCCACACGCCGCCCACGGCGTCGACCGTCATCAGGATGCGCCGCGAGCGCGGCGTCAGTGTCCGCAACATGTCGCCTCCAGTTCCGCCAGCGGACGCGGGCGCCTTTCCTGGATGTCGCTGAACTTCTGGAATGATGCGAGATAGTGATCATGGGCGCGCTCCCAGGCGAGGTCGTCGGGTTCGCCCCAAAGCTCGCGATAGCTTGGCGAACTCGGATATGGATAAAGCGGTACGGGTTCATTGGCCCACACGCCGTTGTCGATGAGGTGCGTTCGCCAGTAGTCCACAAGGGCAGGGTCATCCTCGACGACGCCGATCAGATTGGCCTGTACGAACGGAACGTGACGCCTGGCATTGACGAGCAGCGCGGCAAGTTCCTCGGTACCCAGCCGGCAGCGTTTCGCCAGCATCGCACGACCTTCCACGGTCAGGCTTTCGAGGCCGGCCTCGATGGAGACGCAGCCAGCCGCACCGAGCAGTTCCAGCAGATCGGGTTTCCAAAGGTCGATGCGGGTCTGCACACCGAACTTCACGTCGCGATCGATCAACGCTTCCAGCAGCGCTTTCTGCGGCAGGAAGATTTCATCGATGAAATAAATGTAGCCGACGCCCTGGGCAATCAGCCCATCGATTTCCGCTATGACCGCCTCGTGGTTGCGGCGGCGATAGGCATCGCGGAAATCGATCTTGGCGCAGAAGCTGCAATTGTAGGGGCAGCCGCGCGATGCTTCGACCTCCGCGCCGAACCCAACCTGCTTGTCATCGAACCTGTGATGGTGATGCGAATGGGCTGCGATCCAGTCTGATGGCCATTGGAGTGGCGGATGATCGACAAACGAGCTGGCGTGGACGCCGCCGTTCAAAACCACCTTGGCGTCGCGCAGGTAAGCGGTCGAGGGGACCGCGCTCCAGTCGTCGCGCCGGGCAAGTTCCGCGACGATTTCCTCGCATTCGCCGCGCACAACAATGTCGACGCCAAGCTTGCGCAAGGTTGGCGCGGGCGTAGCCGAGCCATGCGGCCCGACCGCGACTGTGCGTCCACCGCGCCCGGCGAGACGGTTGAGGAAATCGGCCGGCACGCGCAACTCGGGTGGTGCGCAGCGCCAGAACAGATAAGTCGGGGCGGTACTGACGACCGTCATTGCAGGCGCGAAATCAGCCACACGCTCGGAGAGGTCCGAGTTGTCGAGCTTCTGCAATTGCCCATCCAGCATCAACACCTCATGGCCGGCTGTTTCGAGGAGGGATTTCGAATAGCCGAGTTCCAGCGGGAGATGTGGTTGGCGGCAGCCGAAATAGATGCTGTCGTCATAGGTCCAGAACGGGTTTACCAGGGCGATTTTCATGCGACGTACCTCACGACTTCGGGGCGAGGCTGGAGCCGGTGTTGTTGCAGCCAGTCTGCGAGATCGCGAATGCCTTCGCGCCATGAAACACGAGCTTTCCAGCCAAGCATCGCTTTGATCTTGCGGGTGTCGGCGACGAAGAAGGGCTGATCGCCGGTGCGTTCGCCATCATGGCGGATCGAAAGCTCACGGCCGGTCAAGCTACCGATCTCGCTCAACAGCATGCGCAGGCTGATCGCATTATCGGGGCCGCCGCCAAGATTGAATGCCTGTCCTTTGGTCGTCTCGATACGATCGAGCGTGGCCCTGTAGGCGGCGACCGCATCGGAGACATGCAGTATGTCGCGCACTTGTCTGCCGTCGCCGTAAATGGTGATTGGACGTCCCGTCAGCGCACTCAGCAGGAAGTGCGCGACCCAGCCTTGATCCTCGGTTCCGAACTGGCGCGGCCCGTAAATGCAGCTCATCCGCAGCACCGCCGTCGGCATGCCGTAGGATTTGGCATAGTCGAGCACATATTGGTCCGCCGCGCCTTTGGAGCAGCCATAGGGCGTGCAGAAATCCAGGCCGTGGGTCTCGTCGATGCCATTCGCTTGGATGATGCCATCGCAAGGCAGGTAACGATCGCCGTCCTCGCGCACCGCGACGTCGGGCAGGCTGCCATAGACCTTGTTGGTGCTGGCGAAGACCACCGGAACAAACTCACTGCTCAGCCGCGCCGCCTCGAGGACATTGAACGTTCCTCGAAGGTTGATGTCGAAATCCTCGTCCGGTTGGACCAGGCTCGTTGTGACGGCGGTTTGCGCGGCCAGGTGGAAGATCGCCTTGGAACTCTTCAGAACGGGCGCAAGCGCGTTGGCGTCGCGCACGTCAATCGTTTCGACCATGAGGCGGCTTCCGTGTTTCTGCGCCAGCCATTCAAGGTTCTGTTCGACGCCGGGGCGGCTGAGATTGTCGATCACCAGCACCGGCTCGCCATCCGACAACAGGCTGTCGGCCAGGTTCGATCCTATGAAGCCGCTGCCGCCGACAATGGCGACGGGCGCGTCGCGTCGATTGCGCGTATTCATGACACCAGCCCACGTTCTTCAAGCTCGCGTTTCATGTCGGCGCCGCGGTCGATGGCGGACGAGTTGCGCACCCAGGAAACGAAATCGGCGAGCGAATTCTCCAGTTGTTGCCTCGGCTCGAAACCGAGCAGCTCACGGGCCTTGGAAATATCGGCGAAGCAGTTGCGGATATCCCCGGAGCGCGCCTTGCCGAGCAACTCTGGCGAGCGGTCCGGCGTTCCCATGGCCTCGGCAAGTACCCGCGCGACGTCGCTGATAGCATAGGCTCGGCCGCTGCCGATGTTGATGACGTGACCCCTTGCCTGGCGTTGCTGCAGCGCAAGACGAAAGGCGCGGGCGACGTCATCCACATGGACGAAATCGCGTTTCTGTTCGCCATCCTCGAAGATCATTGGACGTTGGCCGTTGGCGAGACGCGAAGCAAAATTGGCCAACACGCCGGTATAGGGGTTCGATAACGCCTGGCCGGCGCCGAATACGTTGAAAAGGCGCAGCGCGACCGCATCGATGCCATAGGCTTCGCCGAAGATCAGCACGGCGCGTTCCTGGGCGTATTTCGTCAGTGCATAGATAGAGGCGAGATCGACCGGCTTTTCCTCGTCCGTCGGCAGGGGGGAGAGGGGTTCGCCTTCCGGCGACAGCGGATTCCACTGTCCGTTTTTGATGTCGCTCGCCTTGCGCCGGGCATTGTCGATGCGCCGGCCGTCCGATGTAGCATAGAGGCCCTCGCCATAGACACTCATCGATGAGGCGACGACAATGCGCTCGACCGGGTGTTTGATCAGCGCCTCGAGCAGCGTCGCGGTGCCGAGATCGTTGGTGCCGACATAGCGCGCGATCTCGTACATCGACTGTCCGACGCCGACTTCCGCGGCTAGATGAATGACCGCGTCAACGCCTTCCAGCGCCTTGGCGACCGCCTCCCGGTCCCGAATGTCGCCCTTGATCAGCTCGGCCCCGGCGGGAAGGGCGACTGTTTCGCCTGCGTGCACCTGCTCCAGCAGCACATCCAAAATGCGAACCGAATAATCCTGCTCGATGAGTTCCTGGGCGACATGCCGGCCGATGAAGCCGCAGCCCCCTGTAACCAATATCCGTTTCACGACCACTCCTCAGACAGGTAATCTTGGCGACCCGAACTTTTCGGCAAAAGGTTTGTTCCCTTGGCTTCAACAAAGTTCCTTTGGCCGGCTTCGTTCGGAAGCAGCCACATCGCGCTCGCCGCGCCGTGCCGGAACATTGCCGCCCTTGTGCTGTTAGGACGCCGGCAGCCCCGACGATGCCCGATGTTGGCAACGCCGATGATCAAAGGAGATTTCAATGTCCCAGTCGCAAACGACCACCAATCACGACGAAATCCGCAAATGGGCGGAGGAGCGGGATGGACGGCCGGCAGTGGTTCGCACCAAAGGCGCGGGCGGCATCCTGCGGATCGACTTCGGCAAACCCGAGGAAGCATTCGAGCCGGTCGAATGGGATGAGTTCTTCCGCATATTCGACGAGAACGATCTGGCCTTTCTTTACCAGTCCAAGACTGGTGACGGACAAACCAGCCGTTTCAACAAGTTCGTCGAGCGCAACCAGAAGGGCGAATGACGCACTTCGAGCCGGCCGATTTGCCTGACCTGGTTCTCGGGCAAATTTTTCTGGATGCGGTGGAACAATAGAGGGCTCCGATCCTTCGGTCGCTGAACCACAGTCGCAGCAAGGATCGAAGGCCTGAGCAGAATCGGAGCCCTGAGCGCAGGAGGAGAAGTGACGCGAAGGGCGACGACGAACTGCTGCCCGAGGCCGTTGAGTTCGGCCTTATCACGGAGAACCTTGAATGACGCGAAACCGGGCGGGAAGAGAGATCAACGCCGGGCGCCGTAACGCCGAGTTGGAGCGAGGATTAGCAGGGTGGTGGTTTTGGCGGCGGGGCTGGATAGGCGTCAAAAGCTGGAAACCCGCTACTCGTCCTGCCGTGAAACCAAAACGCCGCTCATCAGTCGTCCTGCTGCTTGCGGTGGCGGTGTTTTTCGATTTCCTCGGGCTCTTCATCGTCGATCCGCGTGATGTTCGAGGCATTGTGGTCTGATCGCAGGATCTCATCCAGTTTGGCGTGAATGGCCTGAGTGTCGCGGTGCTCGGCACGCTGGATGAACAGCGTCATGGCCCACGTAAACAAGGTAGCCGCTCCATGCCAGTCCAGGGTCTGTCGCTCGAAGATCATCCAAAGGATTGCGTAGACCAACAGGATCAGGAATGCCGCGGGGCGGGAGGTTAATGTGCCGATTGAGGTAAGCACGCCGGTGACGGGATGATTGGCCATGCGAAAGAACTCGCGGCAGTGACCGTGGTTCCCGACCGCAGTGCATCGCGCCGGCACGAGCCAGCTAGGCGCGACGGATGAATTCACGGCCCAGTGCTTGCCGATCGCAGCTACAACGATGACCACTCGATTGCCGGGCGCGCAATCATCAGCCAGAAAATGGCGAGCACGGCGCCGAAAGCTGGGAAGCCGAAGACAAACCAGCGTCTGAACAGCTGATGGTAGCGCTCGGGAGGAGGTTGGTTGGAGAGTGCGGCCTGTGTGGCTAGATTTCGCATCTCGATCTGCATCCACACGACAGGCAGCCAGAACAGGCCCGTCAAGATGTAGAGCAGGATCGAGAGAACGATCCATCCTTCGGACAGCGAATACCCCGCAACCCTAGCGAGGCCCAGTCCGGTCAGAGGTTGTGCGATAACGGCCGTAGCCGTGAACAGGAAATCAGCCAGCACGACAATGCGGGCGACGGCTGCGATCGTCGCGGCATTCCCGGTCCGGTGTGCCAAAAGCATGAAAAAAGCAATGCCGGCACCAGTTCCGAGCAGCACAGCAGCGCCGATCACGTGCAGGTATTTAAGCACGAAGTACGTCATCAGCGTTCCTCCAGAATGGCCAGCGCTGCAAAATGCAGAACGAGGATCGGGAGGATTTTGATCAACGGCCCGAGTGGCTCGAGCCAAAGATCCGGCCGCAGAATGCTCCCAGCGATCGCATAGAAAAGCGATACCGCGATTGCGCCGAAAAGACCAAGCCGGCTGGTTGGGCGCCAGGCGATAAGCGCCCCGACGGCGATGTCAGCCAGCGCGCCGGCGACTACCGCCGGTTCGGCCAAGGGGCGGGCAGCAGTGCCAATCAGCAAATCAACTCCGCTGCGCCAGCCGGCAGTGAGGGAAATGATGCCCGTCATGATCCAGAAGAGCGGCAAGATGACAAAGAGCGCCGGCTTGACGAAGTAAAGACCGGCGAACCATCGCTCCTGCACCGTCGCAGGATTTAAACGCAGTGCAGATGTAAGACTTGATGGTTGAATGCCGGTCGCCGTCATCCAGGGTTGGGGATCGCCGACAGCGCCTCGGGCAATCTCTTTTGCTGCATTGCTGCGCATCGGCGGGCGCCAGCCCAGCTGAGCCGCGGCATCCCCGAACCTGTACAAGATAGCTGCGGCCCAATTGGGCAAGATGAACTCCCGAGCACTGCTCCATCCGAACCAGCGGCGATAGCGACCCACGACCTCGCTCATCGAAAGTGCCTCGGGCCCAGCCAGGTCCAGCGTGAGGTGCGATGGGCTGCCGGGTTTGAGGAAGAACAGGACGGTGGAGATCACGTCATCGAGTTGGACGACTTGGAGACGGCCCGTGTCGGGCATCAACGGCAAGAGCAGCAACGCCGCGAGGCCGCGAAAAAGTGCACTTGCGCCGAAGGCCGGCCTTCCCAGTACTACGGAGGGGCGCAGGATGACCCAGTCAAGGCTACGTGCCATCAGTGCCTCATCGCCGGCGAGCTTGCTGGCGGAAAAGGCGGACGGCTGCTGGCGATCGACCCCGATGGCAGAAAAGTGGATCACCTTATTCACACCTGCGTGCTCACACGCGGTGAAGAGAGCCGAGGCGCCGGTAGAATGGACATGCCGGGTGTTTTCCTGGGCACTATCCTGCAGGACGCCGGCACAGTTTACGACGGCGTCCACACCGGCGAGATAGGGGGTCCAGTCCTGAGGTCGCAAGGCCCGCGCCATATCCAGGGAAACGGTTGGGATCTCCGGGTGGACGCCAGTGTCTGCGTGGTGAAGCACGCGGACCACTTCATGTCTCTCGCCGGCCAGGCGCGCGCAAAGCGCGGCTCCAATCAGACCTGACGCGCCGGTGACGAGAATTTTCATTCCTTCCTCCAGCCGTTCGCCAGCGCGTGCCCGTCCATCAACCCAGCGGCTGCGCCTGGGAGAACTCTAGCAAAGCCGAAGCCGGTAGTCTCACGCCGGGTGGAACAGGTTCCGGGCATCAACGCAGCCAAAGGTGAGCCGGTAGGGTGCGTTCGCATCTGCAGGTCAACTTCGCCGGAAGTTCGTCGCGGGCTCGGCGCAATCGCGGAGGTCGTTATGAATGTGAGTTCCAGCCTTGGCGGCGTCTCCGAACGCAACAGCAATTTGATTGAGCCCCTCGGCCACGTCGCCAATGGCATAGAGTCCTGGCGTTGAAGTCTCAAGGTGTCGGTTGACCAGGACATAGCCTTCTGCGTCACAGTTAGCCCCCAGAGCAACCGCGAGTTCGGAGCGTACGTCGCTGCCCATCGAAGGGTACACCACATCGATGTTGCGCATCGGGGCGCCCTCGGCCATGACGACATCGAACCCGGTTCGTCGAGGGATCAGGTCATCGACGCCGCGGGCAGCTTCGGAAACATCATCCTGGTTATTGGCGAGCAAGGCGACCTGACTGCCATATCCCTTCAGGAACAGAGCCTCCCTGACGGCGAGATGCTCCGGACCAACAACGCCGATGCGGCTACCCCGGGCCTCATATGCATCGCAAACCGGGCACAGTCTGACAATGCCGGTTGCGATCGCCTCCTCCAGTCTTTCAATGGGAGGTGCCTTGTCCACAATGCCCGTTGCCAGAATCACGCGCCTTGCTTGGACAATCCCGCAGGTGGTCGTCAGGACAAAAAAACCCTCGCGTTTTTCGGCGTGGCCTACGCAACCATGGACAAGGCTCGCGCCGTATAGCTGTGCCTGGGCTCGTAGGCGGCCGAGCAGTTCTTCCCCGCTGATGCCGTCGGGGAAGCCGGGACAGTTGCGGGATTTTGGGATGAGCTTGGCACGCGCATGCCCCGCGTCGAGCGAGATCACCGAACGCAGAAACCTGGCTAAATACATGGCTGCAGCGAGCCCCGCGGGGCCGCCGCCGACGATGGCAACGTCAAAAACTTGTTTGCCCGAAAAACTTGGTTCGCCCGAAAAGCTTGGCATAGGGCCTAACTTCAACTCAACAGGCTTGTTCCACAGGGTCGAAATGGACGCAATCAGGATGCACACTGCGCGATAAGAGTGAACTCCAATCGAGTCGTGAAGAGAAAGGCCACTGCCTCATCAAGCCTGCAAAAACCTCGTGGCTCCCAACGCTGTGAGTACAGCGCCACTGGGAAAGTGAACGCATCATGGAACTTCGGCTCATCGTCGCGCTTAGTTTGGCGAAAGGGTGGTCTGAGATGAGCGCGACCAGAGAGTTTTTTCAAAACTGGCTACAGGAGAATGTCGGCACACTTCCTGGTCGAGAGGAAGTCAGCGTCGCGGTGCTCGCTCAGCAATTCGAGCAAGATGCCGAGGTGGCCGGTTATGGGCGTGAAGTAAGGGAGGACGAACTCGGAAACATCGAAGATGCTATCGTGCAAGCGATCGAGAACGCCGGGTCCGGGGTGCAGAGCCCGAGCTCCGAAAAGAGCGATCCGGCACCTGTAATGGACGCGTTGGAGGTCGATGATGCCAAGAGCGGACCGTAGCCCCTGACACCTTCTTCTGTTCGCCTGAACAAGCCCCCCGGGCTGCTATACGAGCTGAAAAACGGACCTTAGGTGCTTTCCCGTTAGTTCCATGCACCATTGAGGAACATTCCTGCCGCCACGGCGTTAGGAAAGTTCCTTCACACCCGGTGCGCCCGTGCTGACTGCTACCCTTCCAGGCGAATGGCTGACCCGGCATGATCAGGGTCACATCTCGCGGCGGGCCGCTCTTGCGGGTATTTGTTGCTGGCTATTGGGTGCTTCCGCAGAAGCCGCGCCACAGCCATCGCCGCTCGTGCGATTTGGCGTGCTGGGATTTGGCACCGCCGCCTGGGAAGTTGACGTCATGCGGCGACATGCGTTGGACACCATGCACGGCGTATCAATCGAGGCTCAGCGGCTTGCCGGTATCGAAGCCGGTAAGACCGCATTGCTGGCCGGCAGCGTCGACGTCATCGTTTCGGACTGGGTGTGGGTCATGCGCCAGCGCAGCGAAGGCGCTGATCTGGTCTTTTATCCCTATTCTCGTGCCGTCGGCGCGCTGGAACTGCCGCAAGGCTCGCCCATTCGAACTTTTGCGGACCTCAAGGGCAAAAGGCTGGGGATCGCAGGTGGTCCGCTGGACAAAAGCTGGATCCTGTTGCGCGCGCTCGGCCTCCGTCAGGTGAAGCGCGATCTTGCTGAAGAGGTGGAGCCAGTGTTCGGCGCGCCGCCTTTGTTGGAGCAGGAATTTCTGGCGGGGCGACTGGATGCACTGCTGACGTTCTGGAATTTCGCCGCCCGTCTCGAGTCAGAGGGGGCAAGGCCTCTGCTCAGTGTCGCGCAAATCCTGCAGGGGCTTGGCGTATCCGTGGACTTGCCGATGCTCGGCTACGTCTTCCATGAAAGCTGGGCGCGGGCCAACCCGATAGCCCTCGCGCGATTCACGAGCGCGACCGCGGCAGCGAAGTCGCTGCTCGAGTCTTCGGACGACGAATGGCGGGTGCTCGCGCCCCAATTGGGCACGGACGATCCTCACCTACAGGCGGCGCTACGCGCCGCCTATCGAGCCGGAATCCCTCGTCGGTTCGGCAAAGACGAACGTGATGGCGCGGCCCGGTTGTTTGCAATCCTGGCCGAATTGGGCGGCGAGGATCTGGTCGGCAAGGCGACGAGCCTCGATCCTGGTGTCTTCCGGGCCATACCGGCTTGAGCTCGCGCCAATGACCGATGTCCCAGCGTTCCCCATCACAATGCAGCGTTGTCAATCCACTGCGGCATTGCTGACCATGGTGCTCGTCTGGCAGATTGCATCATCGATCGCCGCCGATCGGCTGTTTCCTGGTCCGGTCCAGGTTGTTTCGGTTCTCCTGCACGAAGCGGTTCGGGGCGAGCTGCCATACCATTTGGGCATCTCGCTTGCGCGCGTCGTGGCAAGCCTCGGGTCGGCAATAGTCATCGGCGCGGCCCTTGGCTACGCGGCAGGCCGCTCGCACAGAGCCGACATATGGATGAGGCCTTGGATCGTGTTACTCCTCAACATGCCGGCGCTGATCACGGTCATTCTAATTTATATCTGGCTTGGTCTTGCCGAGACCGCGCTTGTCCTTGCGGTCGCGCTCAACAAGATCCCCAATGTCGTGGTGACTATTCGTGAAGGCGCCAGCCGGCTGGACAAGGACTTTGCCGAAATGGCTGAGCTCTATCGCTTCGGGCGTGCTGCAAAGCTGCAGCATGTCGTGCTGCCGCAATTGGCGCCGTTCTTTCTCGTCACCCTGCGCAGCGGGCTGGCATTGACGTGGAAGATCGTGTTGCTCGCCGAACTGCTCGGCCGCTCCAACGGCGTCGGGTTCCAGCTACAGGTCTATTTTCAGAACTTCGACGTCACCCACATCCTTGCCTATGCGATCAGCTTCGGCGTTGTGATGCTTGCCATAGAGTATGGACTGTTTGTGCCGTTGGAACGTCGTCTGTTCGCCTGGCGACGCTGATGCTGAGGATCAGGATCGAGGACAAGACTTTCCCCGGTGACGACGGACAGCGCCGGACGATCTTTCGCGCGCTGTCGCTTGATATAGCCGACGGACAGGTCTGCGTCCTGACCGGCCCTTCCGGTGTCGGCAAGTCGACGCTGCTGTCGATCGTTTCGGGCGTCGACCGCGAATTTCGCGGCAGCGTGAGCGGACGACCGCTTCCGATAGGCATGCTGTTCCAGACACCGAGGCTGCTGCCCTGGCTCACCGCCTTGCGCAATGTAGAGATGGCCATCCCGGATCGCGCGCCCGATGCGGCCCGGTGGCTTGCCGCTGTCGACCTGAAAGGCAATGAGAAGAGCTATCCGCAGCGACTCTCGGGCGGCATGGCGCGGCGCGTAGCGCTTGCCCGGGCGCTCGCCGTGGAGCCTGCGCTCCTGCTCCTCGACGAGCCATTCGCTTCACTCGACGAGGCGACCGCGCAAGACATGCGCCGCCTGCTGCAGGATTGTTTCGCCAGTCGGCGGACTACCACGCTGCTGGTTACGCATGATCTCGCATATGCCTCGTCGCTGGGTGATCGGGTTATTGTTCTGGAGGGATCGCCGGCCCGCATCGTGCGCGATGTCGCAATCTCTCGTGGCGATGAAGCGGGATCGTCGCGCTTTGGGCTGGGGGCGACACAATGAGACTGTTGCTGGGCCTTCTCTTTCTTTTGCTGATCACCGGCCCTGGCGCCACCGAGCAACAGACGATGGTGATCGGGTATATCGGCCAGGAGCGCAAACCGGCTCTGCCCCTTGGACCCCTTGATGAAACCGTGACCGACGACGGCCTGCAAGGCGCACGGCTCGGCATTGCCGACGACGAAAGCACCGGCCGGTTTCTTGGGCAGAAATTTCGGCTGGAGGAAAGGATATTGAAACCAACCGAAACGCCGGACGACGCGGTAAGACAATTCGCCGATGCCGGCATCGCCTTTGTCGTCGCCGATCTCGACGCCAGTCAGCTTCTACAGGCCAGTGCCGCGCCCGGTGCCGAGCAGATGACGTTGCTCAACAGCCGGGCGCCGGACGACGTGCTTCGCCAGCAGGACTGCCGTGGGAACGTCCTGCACACGATCCCGAGCCGCGCCATGCTCGCCGACGGGCTGGCGCAATATCTCGCCTGGAAGCGCTGGCAGCGTTGGTTCCTGCTTGTGGGGCCGCATTCGCAGGATCAGGCGATGGCTGCGGCCTTTCGACGGGCGGCGGCTCGCTTCGGAGCCGAGATCACGATCGACCAGCCGTGGACATTCAGGCCCGCCAACGGACGTGCCGATACAGGGCATGTCACGCTGCAGACCGAAATACCCGCGGTCACGCAGGTCAGCGACTATGATGTGCTCGTGGTCGCCGACGAGGCGGATGAATTCGGCGCCTATCTGGAGGGCCGCACTGCGCTGCCGAGAATCGTCGCCGGCACGCAAGGGCTTGTCGCCACAGGCTGGAGCGCTGTCAGCGAGGAATGGGGCGCCACGCAACTGCAGGACCGTTTCCACAGGCAGGCAGGGCGCTGGATGTTGCCCAGCGACTACGCGGCCTGGCTCGCTGTGCGCAGTATCGGCGAAGCGGCGACGCGCCTGCACAGTCTCGATCCCGCGGCAATCGGCAGATATATACGCGGCGACGCGTTTCTTCTCGCTGGCTTCAAGGGGCAGGGGCTTAGTTTCCGTCCCTGGGACGGACAGATGCGCCAGCCCATTTTGATCGCCGGGCCTCGCCTCTTGATTTCCAGCTCACCGCAACCGGGCTTCCTGCATCAGCGCACGCCGCTCGACACGCTGGGCATCGACCTGGAGGAGAGCACATGCAAGTTCTGATGACGCTGTTGTTGGCGGCGTTCGCTCTTGCTGCTCCCGCCGCCGCCGAGACCATCTACGTTTCCAATGAGCAGGATAATACCGTCGCGGTCGTCGACGGCGTGACAATGACTTTGCTGGCGACGATCGATGTCGGCCGCCGTCCGCGCGGGCTGGCGCTGTCGATCGACAACAAGATGCTTTTCGTCGCGGAAGGCGACGACAACCGCATCGACGTGGTCGACGTCGCGAAGCGGCGGGTCGTCGGCGAATTGCCTTCGGGAGCCGATCCGGAATTCTTCGCAGTCCATCCCGATGGCAAGCGGCTGTTCGTCGCCAACGAGAATGACAATCTGGTGTCGGTGGTGGACATCGCCGCGGCCAAGGTCATCGGCACCGTGGATGTCGGCGTCGAACCGGAAGGAATGGCGGCCAGCGCCGACGGCCGCTATGTCGCCTGCACTTCGGAGACCACCAGCATGGTGCATCTGATCGACGCAGGCACGCTTGAACTCGTCGACAATCTGCTGGTCGATACCCGGCCGCGCGCGGCTTTATTCTCGCCGGACGGTAAGCAATTCTGGGTGTCCTCGGAGATCCGGGGCACCGTCACCGTCTTCGACACGGCAACGCGCGCGCAGACCGGCAAAGTCGAGTTCGAGGTGCCGGGTATACGACGCGAGGGCGTGCAGGCGGTCGGCATGGCGACGTCCCGCGATGGCACGACCGTCTATGTGGCGCTCGGCCCCGCCAACAGGATTGCGGAAGTCGATGTGAAAACGCTGGCGGTCCGTCGGCTCTACCTTGTTGGTCAACGACCCTGGCACGTTGCGCTCTCCGGCGACCAGAAGCGCCTGGTCACCGCAAACGGGAATTCCGGCGATATCTCGTTTATCGATCTGGAAAACCAGGAGGTGGTGAAATCGCTGCCGGTGGGGCGGGGGCCGTGGGGCGTCGTGATCGGGCCATGAACGCCTTGTCGGTCGAGAATCTGGGCCATAGTTTCGGGAACCGGCGGGTTCTCGACGGCGTCTCTTTCTCTGTGGCCCAAGGCAGGATGTGCATCTTGCTAGGCCGCAACGGCGCCGGCAAGACGACGTTGTTCTCGCTGATCACCGGTCTTTATCACGCCCGCTCCGGCTCGGTGCATGTCTTCGACCAGGCGATGGATGTCAACCCGTCCGCCGCGTTGGCGCAGATGGGCGTCGTCTTCCAGTTGCCGACCCTCGATCTCGATCTGACGGCCGGCGAGAACCTGCGTTACCACGCGGCCTTGCATGGCCTTAGCCAGGCCTTGAGCAAGGAGCGCTCCATCCACGAACTCGGCCGGCTGGACGTGCTGGACAGGATCGACGATCCTGCCCGAGCGCTTTCCGGGGGACAGCGTCGCCGTGTCGAGATAGCACGCGCTCTGATGCATAGCCCACGCCTTTTGCTGCTGGATGAGCCGACCACCGGGCTCGACGTGCCGGGCCGCCGCGCGCTCGAGCGGCACGTGCGGGAGCTTTGCCGCCAGCGCGGCATTGCCGTCCTGTGGGCAACACATTTTCTGGAAGAACTAACGGCGGATGACGATGTGGTGGTGCTGCATCGAGGCACAATGCGGTGGGCCGGCCGCGCCGATCGGCTGGCTGCCGATCTCGGTGTAGCGAGCACGGGCGAGGCCTTCGCGTCGCTGACGGAGTCCGAATGAAAACGTCTCACGCGGTGCGCGCGCTCAACGGCATCCTGCGCAGGGAGATGCTGCGCACGTTGCGGCAACGCGGCCGGCTGCTCTCGGCGATGGTACGGCCGCTGGTCTGGCTGGCAATCTTTGCCGCTGGCTTCCGCTCCGTTCTCGGTCTGTCGATCACGCCACCCTACCAGACCTATGTTCTCTATGACGTATATGTGGTGCCTGGGCTAGCGGCCATGATGCTGCTCTTCCATGCCATGGCGAGTTCGCTGGCCATGGTCTACGATCGCGAGATGGGCAGCATGCGCCTGTTGTTGACCGCACCATTGCCGCGCTGGTACCTGCTTGCGGCGCGCCTGCTGGCCAGCGTGATCGTCGGCGTGCCGCTGGTCTATTTGTTTCTGTTGGTCGCGCGTTTCTGGGATGTGCGGCCGCCCGTTCTCGGCTACGTCGCGGTATTTCCGGCGCTCGTGCTGGCGGGCCTCATGCTTGGCGCGTTCGGCCTGCTTGTCTCCTCGGTTTCGTCACAGATGGAGAACTTTGCCGGTGTCATGAATTTCGTCATCTTTCCGGTGTTCTTTGCCTCGACGGCGCTCTATCCGCTGTGGCGGCTTGCCGAGGCGGGACCGGTGCTGGCAACAATCGCCGCCTGGAACCCGTTCAGCTCGGCGGTCGAGCTGATACGCTTCGCGCTCTATCTGCGGTTCGATCCTGTCGCGGCGTTTGTGGTCCTTGGCTGCCTCGTCGCCTTCTTCCTCGCGGCGGTCATCGGCTACGATCCCGGCCGCGGCTTGTGGTCCCGGCGCGGCGGCGAGGGATGAATTACCTCAACGCGTAGAGATAAGCGGCGATGTCCCGCGCCTGTTGCTCGGTGATCCTCGTCGACGGCATGGCCGTGTGCGGATTGACTTCCCTCGCCGAGCGTATCCAGCGGATCATGTTCTCCGGATTGTTTGCCAGCAGGCCACCGATAAAGACCCTGTCGGCAAGGCCACCGTCTAGGCGGGGTCCGACCTGGCCTTGCGCACCCGGCACGCCGGGTATCGTATGGCAGCCGGAGCAGCCATTCGCCGTCATGATTGGAATGGCGCGGGCGCCTACACCGCCGGTCGCCGCATCCGACTCGTGCCGGACGCGCTCGCGCCTGTCGGACCACAAAGTCGCCGCTGCGACAGCCGCGGTCAGCAGCAGGATTGCGGCAAGGGCGCCCCCGATCAGCCTACCCAGGTCGGAGCGCATGTGTTGCCTCCCTGGTTGCGCTGCTGCTTATCCAGAGGCCGGCGAGCAGCAGGGCGGCGCCGCCATAGACCAAGCCGGCCGGAACCCACATTACCAATCCGGCGAGCTGCTGGTCCTCGATCGCGGTCATTCCCCACAATGCCGCGCCGGCGCCATTCTCCGGATACCAGAGTTTGGGCGACATCAGCAGCAGGACACCGAGCAGGCCGGTATGGAGCGAGGTGAAGAAAAGATGCATGACGGAGTTGCCATAGGTCTGCTGTCGACCGGGGCGCGGTAGGAGCGCCCACCAGAACAGCAAGGCTGTGCCGAGGAAGCTCGCATGCTGGGCATAATGAAGAAAGCCCTGCTGGAGCGCTGCCTGGAACAACGCCGGAATGTGCCAGATCCAGATGGCGACGCCGTGAATGATCGTCGCGTTGAGGGGACGGATCACCAGGGCCCAAACCGATTGCAGCGTCTTTGCGCGCGTGAGCTTGCCCGTCCCGCGGCGAAGTGCGGCCGGCAAGGACCAGAGCAGGACTGCGCCTGGGCAAGCGGCGACAAGGAGGGGCGCCGCCACCGCCATCAGCAGTTCATGCTCCATCATATGGGCGGCAAACACCCGCTCGCCGAGCGCATGGATGGGGCTGACCAGTGCTGCCGTCAGCACGCCCCAACCGGCGGCGAAAAACAACGCCTGCCGCATCCGCTCGGGACGGCCTCGGCTGCTGCGGCGCCACAACCGAGTCGCTCCGATGGTATAAAGGAAGGCAATCGCGGCCAGCGGAAACGTGATGGGAAATGCGAGCGTCCATCCGGCCTCGGGCGCGCCGGCGCCGTAGCAGATCGAGGTCGAGAAGAACGCGTCGAAGCTCATCGCAGGCACTCGTCGAGAATGAGAGCCGCGCTGCCTTGCATGATGATGACGAGGGCAAACAGCAATGCCGCAAGCATGCCGAGATCGGCGACGAACTGCTCGGAGCTGCGCGTGCGCTCAGGCTTGAAGGCGGCGCCGCCCTGCCGCTTCGCCCGCCATGACAAGGCACCGCCGAGCAGCGAAAGCACGGCGAGCACCAGTGCCACGGGAAGCACCACCGGCACCTGGCGGTTGCACTGCCATGGTACGAGTGCGTAGTTCAGCTGCGTCGAGATTGCCCAAGCCACCGGCCCCGACAGAAGACCACCCCAGGACGTTCCCATTTTCAACGCACGCATCAGCCTAGCCTCGGCATCCAGTAGATGAGCAGATAGATCGGGATCCAGGTCAGCACCACGAAATCCCAATAGAAGACATTGTCGCCGACATCGCCGAAGCGCCGGCCGCTATAGCCGTGGCGTGTGAACATCAGCACCGTCAAAACGATGGTGTCGCCGACATCGGTGATCAGGTGTGTGGTGTGCAGCCCGAGCAGCACCCAGAGCATCGAGCCATAGGCGTTCGTGTCCCAGTAGATGTTCAGCGCCGGGAATTCGAACCAGCGCACGACAAGCGGGGCCAGACCGAGCAGCGACATCACCACCAGCCCGATCCGCACCGGCACGATCGCGCATTGCTTGGCATGGCCGTGGAGGATGTGATTCGGCACCACGCTGATGATGAACAGGATGGTGACGATCGTTCCGGGCCAATGGTTGGGGTGCGGGGCGCTTAGACGCCAGTTGGGCCACAAAGTGGCGAGATAGAGATAAGCGCCGGATGCCAACGCAAAGCCCATGCCTTCCAGCGCCATGAAGCCGAGCGTTCCCCACCAGGTCGGACTCCGGGGGCCATGTCCAAAGGTCGGGAGGGCGGAAAGATCCAAGTTGGGACGCTGGTTCATTCCTCGTCCTCCGGGTTGTCCTTGGGCCAGAACCAGCCGATCAAGGTGATGGCAATCGGCGCAGCGCCCCAGACGATCGCCCAGGGCGTGAAGATCGAATAGACAAACGTACCGCCGACGGCGATTGCCGCCAGCAGCGGCCAGATCGACGGTGTCGCCGATTTCTCGCGAATGTCGGGATGGGCTTCCGCCACGGTTGAGATCAACAGCTCACGGACATCGACGCGGAGTCCGGTCGCCACAGGCAGCGCCTCGCGTTCGGCCCAGAGCGGTTCGACATGTGTGACAATCGGTATCCGCGCGAAATTATAGCTTGGCGGCGGCGAAGACGTCGCCCATTCGAGCGTACCGGCATCCCAGGGATTGTTTCCGGCCAGTGCGCCCTTCAACGCGCCGTGTACAAGATTGAACGTGAACAGTACGAAGCTGAGGAAAAAGAGCACCGCGCCGGCGCTGATGAACAGGTTGATGTTGCCCCAGCCAAGCTCGGCCGGATAGGTGTAGACCCTTCGTGGCATGCCCCAGAGCCCGACGAGATGCATTGGGAAAAAAGCCGCGTTGAAGCCGATGAAAGCCAGCCAGAAATGCCAGCGCCCGAGACGCTCGCTCATCATGCGGCCGCTGATCTTGGGGAACCAGAAGTAGGCCGCGCCCAGCAGCGGGAAGACCGAACCGCCGATCAGCACGTAATGGAAATGGGCGACGACGAAATAGGTGTCGTGCACCTGGAGGTCCAGCGGCACCGAAGCGAGCATGACGCCGGTGAGGCCGCCGATGACGAAGATGAAAAAGAAGCCGAACACGAACAGCAGCGGCGTGCGGATCACCGGCCTGCCGTCCCACAAGGTCGCCAGCCAGCAGAAGATCTGAACGCCATTGGGGATGGCGATCAGCATGCTCGACGCGGTGAAGAAGCTGGCGCCGAGCTTGGGTAGTCCCGTCGCGAACATGTGATGGACCCAGAGGCCGAACGAAAGGAAGCCGACGGCGATCAGCGACAGGACCAGCCCGAGATGCCCGAACACGGGACGCCGGGCGAAGACCGGGATGATCGCGGAGACCATGCCCGTCGCCGGCAGGAAGATGATGTAGACCTCGGGATGGCCAAAGAACCAGAACAGATGCTGGAAGAGCAGTGCGTCGCCGCCCTCGGCCGGGTTGAAGATATGTGTGCCAACCAGCCGGTCGAGGATCAGGAAGGTCGAGGTGATCATCACCGCGGGCATGGCGAAGACGACGACGAAGGAGGTAACCAGCATTGCCCAGACGTAGAGCGGAATCCTGTCCAGCGACATGCCGGGGGCTCGCTGCTTGAACACGGTGACGATGGTTGCCACCGCGACGGCCAGTGAGGATACTTCTGTATAAGTGATCATCTGGGCCCAGACGTCGGCCCGCTTGCCCGGCGCGAATTCGGGGCCTGACAGCGGCACATAAGCAAACCAGCCGACGTCGGGCGCCATGTTGAGCGCGAAAGACACCCAGGCGAATATGCCGCCCGAAACATAGATCCAGTAGCTGAACGCGTTCAGGCGGGGAAAGGCGATGTTGCGGCTGCCGACCATCAGCGGCACGAGATAGATGCCTGTCGCCTGCACGATGGGCACGGCGAACAGGAACATCATGGTTACGCCATGCATCGTGAACAGCTGGTTGTAGAGGTCCGGGTCGATCAGACCGCGCTGCGGCCCTGAGAGCTGGATGCGCATGGCGACAGCGTTGAGCCCGCCCAGGCACAGAAACACGAAGGCGGTGATCAGATAGCGCCGTGCGACGACCTTGTGGTCGACGCTCGACAGCGCGCCGATGATGCCGGGAGGCGTGCGCCATGTCCGCGCCAGCCAGCGATCCAGGCTGGCATCGTCCATGCCGGTGTCGCGCGGTCCGTCATGCTCGGGTGCGACGTCGCCTGTGGCGGGCGTTTCGCGCGGCAGGTCGCGTTCGCTTGTGAGGTCCGCGCTGCTCATTTAAGCGCCTCGAGATAGGCGACCATGGCGTTGAGCTCGTCGCCGCTGAGCTCCACCACCGGCATGTGGGATCCGGGCTTGATGCCCTGTGGGTCGGCTATCCAGGCGGCGAGATTGCCGCGGCTCATTGTCAATGTCCCGGCGGCAAGCGTCTGCCGGCTGGCTATATGGGTGAGGTCAGGGGCGACCGTTCCTCCGGCAGGCGTGCCGCCTATTCTGTGACACATCACGCAAGGGCGCTTCAGAAACAGATCCTGGCCGGCCTTGGCTTCGTCCCCCGTCGGAGTAGCGGCCGGCTGCAACTGGTCGTTCCACCAGGCGTCGAACTTCGCACGCGGCTCGGCGATGATGAAGGTGCCCATGTTTGCGTGCTGCGCCCCGCAGAACTCGGCGCATTGACCTCGGTAAACACCAGGCTTGTCTGCCTTGAGGTCGAGCACGTTCATGTGGCCGGGAATGAGGTCGAGCTTGCCCGAAAGGCTCGGGATCCAGAAGGAATGGATGACGTCGGTCGAGGTCAGAAGAAGCCGCACCGGCTCCCCGGCGGGGATATGGATCTCGTTCGCCGTGGTCAGGATGCGGCTTGGCGTGGCATCCTCATAGCGCACCTCCCACCACCATTGATGGCCGGTGACCCGAATGGTCAGTGCGGCATCCGAGCCGATCGCGGCGAGCGTCCTGTTGGCGAAGAAGCTCAGCAAGGTCAGTCCGATCAGGACAATGGCGGTCAACCCGACGGCGGTCATCACCGCGCGCAGCTTCCGGTCGTCGGCGCCGGCCTTGATCGCGAGCGGCTCCGCCTGCGCGCGCGACCGCATCATCAAGGGCACGACGAGGGCGATCATCACCAGCACCCACACCACGGCGCAGAGCGCGGTGAAGAACCAGATCAGCCATGCCAGTTCGCTCGCCGCGGGACCTTTCGGGTCGAGGGCGGATTGCCAGCCCGCGCATCCCTGGAGCAACAGAGCGCCGGCGGTGGCGAACGCCATCGAGACGAGACGTTTCACGGCGACTTCCCCAGCGTGGCCGCGTCGGGCATGCGGTTTTCCGACGGATGCGCCATCATGTCGTCATTGCGTTGCGGCGCGGCGGAAGATGGCGCGTTGCCGCTCAGCGAGCGCACGAAAGCCGCAAGCTCCCAGATCTGGTCGTCGGGAATCTTGTCGCGGAAGCTCGGCATGCCGTTTGGCCGACCGTCGCGGATCGTGGCATGGATGCTTTCGATCGAGCTGCCATAGAGCCACTTCTGGTCCATCAGGGCCGGCCCCATGCCGCCGCCGCCATTGGCGTGGCATCCCGAACAGTTGAACCAGCCGAAAAGCCGTTTCCCTTCGCTCATATGGAAGGCGTTGGCCTCGAAGCTCGCCGCCTTGTTATCGCTGGCGGGGGGGCGCTGTCCGCCGGGCTCCAGCGTGGTCACAGGCGTCGGCTGCTCGCCCGATCCGAGCGCCGATTGCGGGCGCGTGTCACGTTCCTCGCGCTGGCAGGCAGCGAGCGCCAGGACTGGAAACAGGAGCATGGCCACAACGGCTCTCATCGCACCGGGCTCCCCGAGGCATCGAGGCGCGGCACGCCATACTGTGACAGCAAGGCATCTATCTCGACCTTGTGCCTGGACAGGGCGCCATTGACATCGCCGCGCAGCGCATCGTCTTCGCGGCGGACGCCCATCGAGATGTCGTAGATCATCGGCAGTTGCGGTCCGTCGATGCGGGGCGCAACCGGCGTGATGCGGAGCGGCACCTTCTGCCTGGCGGCGAAGTAGCCGGCGAGGGGGCCCCAGACCACGGCAAGGTCGATCTCGCCATTCGCCACCGCTTCGACGATGCGCGCCGGCGGGTTGGGGGCGGAATAATCGCCATAGACCGGATAGCCAACGAGGTGCCCGACGATACCGCGGCGGCCAAGCGCCTGGACCGGAGGCGAATTGGCGCCATCGTCGCCGATGAGCTGAACACCGATCCGCATGTCGCGCAGCCGCGGATCATTGAACGATGCTACGTCGGGGCCGTCCCTGCGGGTGACGAAGACATAGGACGATCGGTAGTAGGGCGTGGTGGTGCGCAGCATTTCGAGGTTGCTCGGCGTGCCCGGCACGAGATCGCACAGGCCCGCCTTCAGCGTGTTGCGGATGAAGCCGCGACGCTGCGCCCACCAGGTATAGGTCAGCTTGGCGCCGAGATCGGACGCAACGATTTCGGCGATCCTGTTCTCGAAGCCCTGACCTGCCGCGTTGGAGAACGGCAGGTTGTTCGGATCGGCGCAGACCCTCAGCTCACGTGCGTCGGCTGTGGCCGTCAAGAACACGAAGGCGATCGCGGCCATGCCGATCGCCAGTCGTTGACACGCCTTTCGCGCCGGACCTACGGTCAAGTACAATTCATCAAGGCAGCCGGAACACATAAAGCGTGCCTCCCGAGGTTGTCGCGTTCTTCAGATCCTTCATGGCATTGACGAAACCGAGCGCGGCGGTGGCGTCACGCGGATCAAGATCGCCCGATACAATGGCGCCGGCCCAGCCGCCGACGCCTGAGAGGATGGCGACATATTGGTGCCCGTCGGGACCGCGATAGGTGATGGGCTGGCCGATGATCCCGGACGAGGTCTTGAACTGCCAAAGCAGGTCTCCAGTCTTGGCGCTAACCGCCTTGAACCAGCCTTCCATCGTGCCATAGAAGACAACGTCGCCGGCGGTCACTACCGCGCCGCTCCACACCGGGAAATTCTCCTTGAGGCTCCAGGCGGGTTTCTCCGCGGCGATGTCCCAGGCGGTGAAGGCGCCGCGATTACCGCCAGGCCCTGGTATCATGCGGACGTTCATGCCTACATAGGGCGTGCCGGCGATGTAGTTCACCTCGACGCCTTCTTCATCCATGCACAGATTGTTGTGCGGGATGTAGAGCAGGCCGGTCTTCGGCGAGAACGCGGAAGGCTGCCAGTCCTTGAGGCCCGACGCCGTCGGACAGATATCGCGAACGACCTTGCCGGTGCCGGTCTTCTTGTCCGGGTTTACGATCAGCCGACCGGTTTTCAGATCCACGCCTTTGCTGGAGTTGACCGGACCAAAGGGTTTTGCCGACAGCACCTCGCCGGTGGTCCGGTCGAGGATGTAGAGATAGCCGTTGCGCTCCGGCCGGATCAGCACCTTGCGCGGCTTGCCCTGCCAGGCCATGTCGAGCAGGATCTGCTCGTTGATGCCGTCATAGTCGTGGAGGTCATGCGGGCTCCACTGATAGAACCATTTCGCCGCGCCGGTGTCGGGATCGCGCGCGAAAATGCCAGACGTCCACTTGTTGTCGCCCGGCCGCAAATCCGGATTCCATGGTCCGGGATTGCCGGTGCCGTGGAAGATCAGGTTCAGATCGGGATCATAGGAAATCCAGCCCCACATGTTGCCGCCGCCGATCTTCCAGGCTTCCGGCGGCCACGTCGTGACGCCAAGATCCTTGCCTTTGTCCATGTCGTAGTGCGGCTTGAAGTCCGGTCCGATCAGCACGTCCTTGTCCGGCCCTGTGCTATAGGCGATCCAGACGACATGACCGTCGCCGGCGTCGAGCGCCTTTACCCAGCCGCGAACGCCCATCTCGCCGCCGGAATTGCCGACCAGCACTTTGCCCTTCACCACAAGCGGCGCCATGGTGATGGTCTCGCCGATGTTGATGTTGCCGACATGAGTGTTCCAGATCGGCTTGCCCGTGTTCGCATCAAGGGCAATCGTGTGGCCGTCCAGCGTATTGAAAAAGATGCGCCCGTCGGCGAATGCCACCCCGCGGTTGACGACGTCGCAGCAGGCCACTCCCTGTGCCGCCGGCTCGGGATTGGGTTCGTACTTCCACTTCATCGGGGCGCCGGGCTTGGAGAGATCGAGCGCATAGACGAAGTTGGGAAAGGGCGTCACGATATACATGGTGTTGCCGACGACCAGCGGCGCTGCTTCCTGGCCCTTGTTCACGCCTGTCGAGAACGTGAACGCGACCTGCAGGTTCTTGACGTTGCCTTCATTGATCTCGGAGAGTTCGCTGAAGCGCGTCGACGCGTAGTTCTTGGCCGGCATCGTCCATTGGCCGTCATCGGGTGGCGAAGCTGCGGCTGGCGGTACGATCGCTGGTGTTTTAGGAGGCTCGGACGCAGCGCCCAGAAGCAGCAGGCAGGCGAGCAGCGTCACCAGAAGGATAGCGCCAAAGGAATTCCCGGCTGCCAATTTGCGGGTACGTCGTTCTACGTCAACGCGCGTCAATGCCAACTGGGGCATAGCTTTCATTTATTGATCGAGCCTCCCACGCCGGCGCCGAGTTCGGCCGCGATGTCGGCCTCCGTTCCGGCACAAAGCGGATGGCCCCAGCCCGAAGCGCTTTTGCCGCCGGGGTCCAGATCGTAGACAATGGCATCCTTGCGATTTGGATTGACGCCTGCCGGGACCTTGTCGAAGCCGAGCGCCGCGCGGATACGCCAGGCGACATTGTGATCGGCGCATGAGGAGTCGCCTGAAACGCCGAGGCCGCCGACAATGCTCTTGCCGTCGTAGAGGGCAAGCCCGCCGCCAAACACCACGACGCCTCCGATCGGCTTGCCGACGAGCGGGTCGCCGGCGCTTCCGAACGTTTTGGGATCGCCCGTATAGGCCGCGGCCTGGTTGACGGGATTGGTCTCCTGCAGGCCAAATAGCGGCCCGCCCGGCTGCACCCCCGCATAGAGATTGGCCGTAGAGAGGGCCATCTGAGCCAGGCTGAGACCGTTGGCCGTGTTGGCTTTCTCCGCTGCTATGAGCCGACTTCCCGGCCATTGCGAGTCGGGGGTGGGGCCGCTGAACGCAATCGCGCAGACAGTGCCGTCACGGGCAACGATGGCTGCCCATTCGTTGGTTTCAAAGCCGCCATTGGCTGGTCCGCCGCTTGCCTTCACGTTGGCTTTGAGGGCTGCAAGCAGCTTGTCGTGGTCGGCCGGACAGGGTTCCTGCGCCATGGCCTCGTGCCCGTGGAACAGGCCACCCATCAGCAACAGCAGGCCAAAAAGAGGTACGAAAAGCTGATAGCGAGACATTGTCCTGGCATTCGTTTACATAACAAGGACCACCCCGGCAGACGGCAGAATGCGAGGATACGTCCAATGCGTCAGTGCCTAACTCGCGTAATGCTTCTATGTTCCTGCTTTGCATAAAATTCATGCAGTTGGATTTGGGTGCAGGTGTTCAATCAAAGCATGGGACCTGGACACCCGTGGCCACATGCCAAGCAATGAGGCAAACGCGGCTGATCCGGGAAAATGCGATCGGGACAGCGCAGACGCACCCGCCCTAACAAACCCTGTTGCCTTGTCACGGCGTTCGACGATGGATGATCTCTTCAATAAGTTTCGCGTCGGCTTCGTATTCCGCGGCCCGCGCAGCCATTTGACTGGCCAGGCTGTGTCTTTCCCGCGCGGCTTCGCGTTTTGCCGTACGTTTCGCCAACTCAGCCCGCTGCTGGTGCGCTCTTAAAAGGCTCCAAAGAGCCTGCTCCGCATCGTCAGCCTGGGCCTGCATCAAAACGTCTGCTCCGAACGCATGTCCGGTGTGGCAGCGGTAACGGGTAATCGGCCCGTCTTCTATCTCCCATAGGGGGCCATGACATTCGGGGCAGACAAATGTCGAGGGGGTGCCAAGCTGGCCTTCGGTCAATTCCATTGTGCTGTGCTCCTGAGCTGCAATCGCTGCCTCAAGGCGGATGCCGGACGGGATTTCTGGTGTCGGTCCTGCGATTTCGGAAGCAAGCCTGTGCAACAGGCCAGCCATTTCGGACAGAGGGACGCAATGGTCGATTTCCACATTCTGCAAGGCGCTCAGCGGCATGTCGGGTACTGCAGCGTCGCCGGGGTCCTGGACTACGCTGACGCCTCCGCACATCTTGATTGCGTGCAGGCCGGCGGTGCCGTCGGAGAGGCTGCCTGTGAGCACGACGCCGATCACGCTGCCGCCAAAGCTGCAGGCCGCCGATCGAAACAGGGGGTCGATGGCGGGGCGCGCCAGGTTCTCGCGCGGCCCGCGCCGCAGCAGCATATGATCGTCATGTAACAGAAGGTGAGCTCCCGGCGGTGCAACGAAGATGTGCCCGTTTTTAGCCTTCATGCCGTTGGAGGCATTTGCAACGGGCATGTTGGCAGCGCGACCGAGAATGTCGCCGAGGTAACTCGTGGGACCAACGTGCTGTACGACGAGGAGAGCCGCCGGGATGTCCGGCGAAAGATCGCGGACAAGTCTCTTCAGCGCGTCGACGCCGCCGGCCGATGCTCCGATTGTCACGATGCACCGGTTCTCGCAACCGTCGGGACGGACCTTGTCCGGCTGGCCCGCACGCTCCGAATCTGATCGTGGTGCGGCGGTGGCCATGGTTGCTTCACCCACATTCAGCACAGATGTCGATGCGAGCGCTCCGGCCAGTCCGTTGCTGGTCGGGCGCCCTGCCTTCGTCGGTGTTAGCTTCCGGCCGCATCGCGGAACATAGATGCCCGCGTCGGCTCTGTACTAACGCCTACGTGCGCGTTTGACAGCAGCCTCTGCCACGGCCGGGGCCTCCTGAATGCTTGCCGCGCCGCCGAAATCGGCGTTCTTGGTACGGCCAGCTCCCGGGCCTGCTCCTAGATCAGCGCCTGTTGTCGGATCGGAAGCCGGATCGGAAAGCGTACGGTCGGCCATCCTGGCCACCACCTTCATGTCTTTGGCCCCCAGCTTGACAGTTGCCAGGCCGTCTCCGCCGTCGACGGGCATCACCTCTTCAAGGTCATCGATCCGATCCCACTCTTCGCCGGAATTCCATGGGCCAGCGACATCGCCGTCGCCTTGAGAGGTGTTGACATACATGCTGGCGTACTTCTCTACGCCTGGGAGCTTGCCGGAAGGGAAATTGTTTTCGATCGCGTAGAGTGCTTTCTCAAACGACTTCTGGTGCGCGATCTCGCGGGTCATCAGGAAGCCGAGCGCGTCCTTGATTCCCGGGTCGTCGGTGATGTTGATGAGGCGTTCGTAAACGATCTTGGCGCGGGCTTCGGCGGCGATATTCGACCGCAAATCCACCGTAGGTTCACCGCGCGAGTCGACATAGGCCGCGGTCCAGGGAACGCCGGCTGAGTCGCACAGCGCGGGAGCGCCGCCGAACAGAATTGATTCCTTGGCTGTTGTGCCGCTGGCGCCGATCATCAGGTAAAGGTCGGCTTCCTTCATTTGGCCCTCGGCCAGCTGTGCCTTGAGCCCCTTGTTGAGCATGGTGACGATTGATCCCACCACTTCGAGATGGCTGAGTTCTTCGGTCGCAATATCGAGCAACATGTCACGACGGCCAAGATCGTCCTCGCCAAGCCCTTGCGTGAAATAGCGCATGGCCGCTGCAAGCTCGCCATCGGCGCCGCCGAACTGTTCCATGATCATGCAGGCCAGGCGAGGATTCGGCTCCGAGACGCGAACGGTGTATTGCAGGCGCTTGTTGTGCATGAACATGGAAATCTCTCCGGTTAGATCATCCGAACATCCCCGCAAGATGATTGTTCCATCCGGCCATCGGCCAGCGAGCATTTTTACGGCAGCTTCAGTGTTGAGCATCGCAGGGAGCCAGAGGCGGCATTTATTTCTCCGACCGGTGACCGGCGGCAACGAGATTTCGATCGTGCTGCGCCATCACGGCAATGAGCAAGGCCGCGGATGGGCAAGAGGTAGACAAAATCTGGAGGGATACTGGCTCGGAAAAGTGAAGCCGGGCCATATTAATACGATGTCGGTGTCGACACCTTCGGCCCGTTTCGCCGCACACCTTACGCGGCAAACGCCGGGTTCGGTCACACGGCGAGCGTCGCGGGCTGTTGCGCGTTCACTTTCGATCCAGCACCTTCCGGACTTTCTCTGCCAATTCGTCGATCGTGTAGGGCTTGGTCAAAAGTTCGGTTCCGAAATCGAGCGTGCCGTTGTGGACAATCGCATTTCGTGTGTAGCCGGTGGTGTAGAGCACTTTTAGCGACGGGTGCATTGTCTTGACCTGATCCACCAGCTCCCGGCCCGACATCTCCGGCATCACCACGTCGGTGAACAGAAGCGACGGCACTTGCCCGCTTTCGACGGCCACCAGCGCTTCGCGTGGACCTTGCATTTCCAGCACGGAGTAGCCCAGTTCCCGCAGCGCTTCCGCGGCCATCAGCCGGACGCGATCTTCATCCTCGACAACCATGATGATCTCGTCTGCACAGCCGGGGTGCTCGCCTGCCACGACGTCGATTTGGCTGTCGAGCACGCCATGGTGCGAGCGCGGCAAATATATTTTCAAGGTGGTTCCGATGCCCTGCTCGGAATAGATCTTCACACTGCCGCCGGACTGGCGAACAAACCCATAGACTTGGCTGAGTCCCAGCCCGGTGCCTTTGCCGACCCCCTTGGTGGTGAAGAACGGATCGAAGGCTCTTGCGACAACATCAGCAGTCATGCCCGTTCCTGTATCGGTGACCGCTATCATCACATACTGGCCGGAGGGGATCGCGTTCTCCCTGGCATAGCGATCGTCGACGTGGGCGTTTGATGTCTCGATCGTCAGCTTGCCGCCAGCAGGCATGGCATCCCTTGCGTTGACGCAAAGGTTGAGCAGCGCGCTTTCCAATTGCCCTGCGTCGGCCTCGACATGCCATAGGCCCGCAGCGAGCACGGTCTCGATCTGGATGGTCTCGCCAAGCGTCCGGTTCAGCAATTCGCTCATACCGGAGACGAGGCGATTTGGATTCAGCCGCTTCGGCGCCAGTGGTTGCTGGCGGGAAAAGGCGAGCAGTCGTCTGGTAAGTTCTGCGGCACGTTGTGCTCCATCGATCGCGCCGGTTACGAATTGGTGGACGTTGGTATCGCCGTTTCTGAGCTTGCGCTGCACAAGGTTCAGGCCGCCGATGATGACGGCCAGCATATTGTTGAAGTCGTGCGCGATGCCACCGGTGAGCTGTCCGACAGCTTCCATCTTCTGGGCTTGGCGCAGGTGCTCTTCTGCTCTGGCGCGTTCCGCAACTTCATCTTTGACACGTTGTTCGAGCGTGCCGTTGAGTGTCTGCAGCGCCTTGAACAGCCGGGAGTTGTCGATGGCCGTCGCGGCATGGCCGGCAAGCCCCAGCAAGGCCGCTTCTTGCTGTTCGGCGAACACGCCGGTCTCTGAATGACCAAGGAAGAGGCCGCCCAGGACCTCGCCCGAACGCGAGACGACCGGCACGGCGAGATAGGAACGCACCGGCAGATGGCCCTCCGGCATTCCCTTGCGGGGCCAGTTCTTTCCGTAACGGGGATCCGTGAGGATATCATCGGAACGCACCACGCTTGTTCCGCGGAAAGTGGGCTCGAACACCGCGGTGTTGCGCGGCATCGGAAAGTTTTCGAAAGCAGAACGAGGTGCCCCCGACAGGGCGTAGAGCACATAGCTGTCGCCCTTGTCGTCGATCACATTGTAGAAGAAAGCTCCAAATTGTGCGCCCGACAGCACCACGCCGGCATCGGTTACCGTCTGGACAATTCGCTCCACGTCAAGCTCGGCCGCCACGGCTGCCGCAGTGGCGTTCATCAACTGAAGCTGATGCTCCACCCGCTTTCGCGCGGTGACATCGACCACGGTGCCGATGAAGCGGATCGCACGGCCGGACTGGAAAAGCGCTTCCCCCGTTGCGGCAATCCAGCGCTCCTTGCCATCCCGAAGGCCGATCGTCCGGTATTCGATGTCGTAGCGGGAGGGGGGGCCCGGCGCAAGCGACTGGCGTACGGCCTCGTCGGCCCGTGCGCGATCTTCCGGATGGAGGCCCGCCAGGAACGCGCTTTCATATGTCACCTCCGCGTCCGGCGGCAAACCAAAAAGGGCTTTGCACCGGTCGTCCCAACGCAGCACTCCGCTGATGGGATCGTAATCCCAGGTGCCAATAGCGGCCGCGTCGGTGGCAAGCCTCAGCCTCTCCTCGCTCGCCCGTGCCGCCTGCTCCGAGCGAACGCGCTCGATGTGAGCCCAGGACCGCTCCGTCACCTCGGTCAGCAAGGACAGTTCGCGTTGCGACCAGACGCGGCGCTGCTTGTCGTGGATGGCCATCAGGGCAGTCAGTCGGCCTTGTTTGACCAAAGGCATACAGATGGTTGCCGTTATCCCGATATCCTGAAAGGTCTTCGCTTCCTCGGGAGCAATTTCCTCAAGGTTGTTGTTGATGATAAGCGGCTTGTTGGCGCTGAGATTGGTGACAGCCAGGCGACCGAAATCGGCAAGACTGTAATATCCCCTGATGCTGGGCGAGCCAGGTGCGCTCCAATCGCCGCGGATGGTGAAATGGTCTTGGTCCTGCTCCATGTCGGCATAGGCGCAAATCGAGACGCCAAGATGTTCGCCGAGGAGCCGAGTGGTGATCTGCATGACAGCATCGGCGTCGGCCGCGAGGGCTATCTCCCTGCCGAGGCGGTCGAGAAAAGCAAGGCGTTCGGCGTTCTCACGCAGGGCCAGTTCGGCGCGAAGGCGTTCTATCGCCGTACGCGTCCGGTCCGCGACTGCCGAAATGAGGGCTACTTCCTCCGTCGCCCAGCGTCTGGGCGCGGAGTGGTTCAGGTATAACAGCGCCACCAGCCCGCCATGCTCGGTGACGGGCATGTTGATGACGGATTGGGCGCTGATGGCTTTGAGTGCCTCCGCATGGCCGCTGGTTCGCGGATCTGTCTCGGCGTTTTCAAAGACAACGGTTTCGCCTCGCTTCAAATCCTCGATATACGAGCCGTAGTTCCTGAAATTCAGCGTCCCAGCCAGGCTTTTGATGCCTGGCGCGTTCCAGTCCCTGTCGATGGTGATCGTTTCTTTCTCTAGATCGATCGTGCCGTATCCGGCTCGGCTGATGCCAAAATGGTTCCCCAGCAGTTCCGCGGCTGCGTAGGCCAGTTCTGCGGGATCCGTAATCTCGCGAATACGGTCGCCCAGCGCTGCCAAAAGCTCGAAGCGCTGCAGTTCAGATCGCGGATTGCTTGAAGTGGCCCCCATTTCGCCCCCGTTTTGCCCGGACTTAAATGCAGTCTGCGGCCAAGAGTTCCCCGCAGGACGGCAGTTTCTTTGGCGGGCCGGTCAGCCGAACACGCCGCACCGGTCATAGGTTAATGACAGCTTGGCGCGCTGTGGCGGATAAAGGGGGAAACCAGCGGGCACTTGACGAGCTCCCGCTGGCTGGGTGCCCGAACCGCACTTCACTCGTTTGGAGACGTTTGATGCTTGACCGACCCATTCTTACGAATACGGACGCTCTCTATCCAGACGACCTGAAAACGCTTCGGTCGGTTTTCGACGCGCTGTGTGAGGAATTTGAGATTTCGTCGGACACTACCGCGGCAGAATCCATCGCCAGAGAGCTGGTCAGACTTTTCCAGACCGGGATGACGGAAGCGGCCATGCTGATCATTGCCGTGCGCGCACGTTGGCAGGGTGATTGGAAAATGGGAGGCAGCAGCGCTGCCCAGGCTTAACGGTCCCAACTCCATGGAGAAGGCCTACTTTAGCCGCTTGAGCCGGTTGTACAGCGTTGTCTTGTCTGGCGGAACAAGCTTTCGCCCCGAGAGTTGGGGTCGGCAGATGGTTTCCAACAGGCACGGGCATGGCGTTCGACAGAGATGGACCGAAACTCGCGACCGGGTTGCTCGCGGCCTCGTTGGCGGCGCTGGCGGCATACAATGCCATCCGCGCCAAACGTGCGATTGCCGGCCGGGCATGCGGACGTGTGATGGAGATCGATGGTGTGCGCCTGCATTTTATCGAAGCCGGAACCGGCATGCCGCTGCTTCTCCTGCATGGCAATGGATCCATGGCGGAGGATTTCAAGTCGAGCGGCATCTTCGATGAGGCGGCAAAGACCTATCGGGTGCTTGCATTTGATCGTCCCGGTTTTGGGCGAAGCTCACGGCCGCGCGGCCGGCGTTGGTCCGCTCGCGACCAAGCCGACCTTATACATGCCGCCGCCTGCGGGCTGGGTATAGAGAAATACCTCGTGCTTGGAGATTCCTGGGGAGCTTGGATCGCTCTCGAATTGGCGCGCAGGCATTCTCAATCGGTCGCCGGCATCGTGCTGGTCTCGGGCTATTACTATCCGCCGCCGCGGCTGGATCTTGCACTGGCCGCACTCCCTGCACTGCCTGTGATCGGCACCGCGTTTCGTCACACCTTGCTGCCGCCGCTTGTAAGGCTTGCTTGGCATTGGGCAATGGAGAAGATCTTTAAACCCGCCGTCGTCGCCGGCGAGTTCGCCGCACTTGCCAAAGATGTCGCCAGCCGCCCTTCCCAACTGCGGGCGGTTTCTCTGGAGACAGCATCGATGCTGGCCGCGTCCCTGTTGGGAAAAGCCAACTATAGGGACATTGCCGTGCCCACCGGCATCATGGCGGGATCCGGGGATCGTTTGTTCGACGCGCAACGCGATGCACGACGCTTGCACGCGGAAGTCGGTGGGTCTCTCCTCGAGGTGGTTCCGGGCGCCGGCCATATGGTTCATCAGAGCGCCCCGCAAGCAGTGGTTGGCATGGTGCACACTATTGCAGGGCGGCACGCCTTGTTCCAAGCGGGCCGTTGGCAGCGACCCAAGTCGCGTGCCGACGAGTTCAAGGCAGATCCGGCCTCGCGGGAGCCACCGGCGATAAGCGACGCCGCTTGCACGGAATGATCTCCAAACGGGGCTTTCAAATGAGCGACCAACGTCCAGCCGACATGCAGTCGGTGCTCCACCAGAACATACAGGCCCTGGTGGAGCACAGGCGGCAGCAAGAGGAGCACCAAGGCGTTCAAGCGTGGGTCGCCGGCGCTGTTTCGCGCTTCGCGGGAAGCATGACTTTCGTCTATCTGCACCTTGCAATTCTTGTCGTCTGGGTCCTCGCGAACCTTGGCGCGATACCAGCCGTCCCAGCTTGGGACCCGACTTTCGTGATCCTGGCCATGGTCGCCTCGGTTGAGGCAATCTTCCTGTCTACCTTTGTGCTGATCAATCAGAACAGAATGGCCGCACACAGCGAGCGGCGAGCCGAACTGGATTTGCAGATCAGCCTTCTGAACGAACATGAAACCACGCGGCTGATCGAGATGGTGGCTGCCTTGACGGCGCGTCTGAATATCTCGACCCCGGCCGACAAAGAGCTGCCGGAACTCGCCGAGAATGTGGATCCCCAAAAGGTGATGACGCAGATCCAGCAAGCTTCTGGAGATCAGGAGAACGCTTGATCAAAGCGACCTCGTCGGCAACGGTTAAGCGTCGGCTACAACCTGTAATTCAGCCTCATTGTCCAAGGTGTCGAAGCAGCTAAGCCGGTGTCGGCCTTTTCCAGGGTGGCTTCCCGACGTCACAAGTCCGCCGCGCAATCGAGGCAGCGTAGAGCTTCGATACCAACAGGCTGCTGCGCGTCAGATGGAACCAAGTTGACGCCGAACTCGTATTAGCGGTGGCGGCTTGGGGAGATTCCGGATGAGCGAAGGTGCTGTTCTGATCGTCGAAGATGAGACAATGATCCTGCTCGACCTCGAGTCAGCTTTGGAGGAGGCCGGCTTCCAGGTCGTCGGCACTCGGAGTGCCGCCGAGGCGCTGGCGGCTTTCGACCCCGATCCGACCAAGTTCAAGGCCGTGCTCACGGACATCCGTCTGGGAGCAGGACAGTCGGGGTGGGAGGTCGCTCGGCACTTGCGAAGGTCCAACTCGACCATCCCGGTTGTCTATATCAGTGGCGACAGCGCGGTACACTGGGGAGCGGAAGGTGTGCCCAACAGCATAATGATCACCAAGCCCTTTTTTCTGCCGCAGATCATAACTGCCGTTTCTCAACTTTTAAACGCGCAGCAAGGTGCAGAAACTCACCTCTAGGAATCGGACCGCGGCTCCACGAAACCACCGAACATTCTTTCTTCGGCCAATCGGCGCCGTCCGGCGTAAAGCGTTCGCGTCTGCTTGGGTCAAATGTCGGCGGCCTCAACCAGATGTCGACCTCAGCTCCTTTCCCTCGCCACCGGCTCGCATCAACTCGGATGCCCTCCCGAAAGCAGGGGCGCTCATTGGTTGAGCTTTCGGTCGAGTTCGTCAAGCAATGACCGATGCTCGCTGGGCATGTCCGCATCTGTCGGCAGATCCAGCAACTGGCGAAGCTGGCGACGATTGGCGTCCGATGAAATCCACTCCCGTATGAGGCGGGCTATGACCTTTTGTTGTGCCTTGCCGATTTCTTCCATGTTAGATTCCGAGCTTGTCCGTTGGACGAACTCGGCGGCTCTTTGATGGTTCCCCGTCCTGTACACAAATCGAGGCGAATCGAGGCACAATCTATGGGTTAATGCATGTCGCTCAAAAGTGGCCCTGGTTTTGAGACACGACATGCCAGTGGATGTTTGCAGTCCCAGTCCGCTCGCCTAACGCTGCGCGTAGAGTGCAAATTTATACGTTCGATTTTACCCGAAGCGAGAGGCTCAGCCGCAAAATCTTGGCGCCATTTTCATCGCGCACTTCGATAAACAATTGCTGCCCGTCGACGCTCTTCAGTGACTCTCTCGTGAGGTCGACAAGGCCCTCGAATCCCGCGCGGCGGACCTCCTCGAGGCCAGCGCATTCGACACCTATTTCGTCCTCGAAGATGAGATCGCCATCGCCGCTGTCGAAGAAAAATCGTGCCATCGGAGAGCTTCCGTCACTGCTAATCTGCGGGGTTCCTTTGGTGCAGGTAAGTCGTGTCGAAATCTCCTGCGTGAGTGAGGCCAGCCCAGTCCAGTGCGTGAACTTTTGATCCCGAGGTGGCAATGAGGCCTCTGCGTCGTAGTTCCTGGAGCATCCGGTTGACGTGGACCGTGGACAAACCCAGTGCATCGCCAAGGGCCGCCTGTGTAATGGGGATATCCGCCACGTGATCCTCAATGCGCCCCATGGAGCGCAAGCGAAAAATCAGTTCGCACAGGATGTGAGCCATGCGGGTGTATGCCTCGCGTCTTCCCACATTGATGACCCACTCCCTGTAAATCGCGGCATCTATCAACGTCGACCGCCAAAAAGCGGTGGCGATGCGAGGGTGCTGGTCGCAAACGGCACGCAGGGTGTCATGCCGCATGAAACCTATTCGCGCCGGCGTAAGGGTCGAGAAGTTACAATCCATGACCGACAGATGCAGCCCATGCAGATCAGGAATGTCGCCGGCGACGAAGAATGATGTGATTTGTCGCTTTCCTTCGCCCGTATGTTTGGTGGAACCGACCAAGCCATCAAGAACGACAAACGAGTAAACAGGACGGTCGCCCTCACGCACCAGATCGTGGTTGGCCGAATATTCCTTCTCCTGGATCGGAATGCCTTTCAGAACGCCGATGTCGGCCTCTCGAAGATCCGAGATGGTCTGAAGCTTGCGAATGAGTACATCCGAGGATGAGGTGGGGAACAAATTGACTACCTGGCTGATGTTGGTGATCGAACTACTATCCGCGCCAAAAGTTCCGACTGGCATGGGGACATATGCGCGGCGGCAGAAGGCGCCGCCGTGCGGCATGGTCCCATGCCTGGAGCGTTTTGCCAGCGTCGAGCGTGGTTGAAGATCCCGGAATGATCGAAGCACCAGTTTTTTAGGACAGCCATAGGTGAGCCAGGCAGCAATGCATTAACCTATGACATAGGCTCGGCTAGAAATTGTCCCGCTGGGCAGCCAGCCCCAGGAGTTCGCCGATCACGGCGCAGCTTTGACCCTGTCGCTCCGCCCATTTCAAGGGCTGCACCCGCAGCCGTCCTGGAACTCTTTGATGCGCCACCAGGAACGGGGTGGCTCCGCTGACGTTGTCTCAGTGGCAAGGTGAGATTTCAGTGAACAGGCATATTTCGCGGACGGATGTCGAACAAATCGATCACACGGGTGACAGCGGGTTTGCGATAGAGCACGGCGGACCGCCATCCTCAGCAATCGCGGTAGCGCTGGCGCGTGGCCTGGAGACCAGTCGGGACAAGCACATCATCCATATAGCTCCCTCGGAACGCAGTGCCGAGGAGATCGCCGGCGCCTTGCGTCAGTTCCTGCCTGACGCGGATATAATCTTGCTGCCGTCCTGGGATTGCCTGCCCTACGACAGGGTGTGGCCCACACGCGCCAATATGGGGCGAAGGCTTCGTGCGTTGCATGAGATCGCAACGAAGCCGGATCGCCCGCGCATCGCTGTAATGTCGCTTGAAGCCATTCTGCAGCGGGTGCCGCCTGCTCCCGTCATCGCTGGCGGTTTCACAATTCTGGAGGTAGGCCAAAAGCTCGACCGTGACGATTTCAGAACCAGGTCCGAAGCCATTGGCTATGTCGTCGACGAGAGGGTCGACGAACCGGGTGAGATAGCCTTTCGGGGCGATCTCATCGATATTTTCCCTGCTGGCGCGGATGGCCCCGTTCGCATCATCGTTGGTCCCGATGCCTGCATCGGCCAGCTCAAGACCTACGACCCGCTCAGTCAGCTCAGCGATCAGGTTCGAGACTCGGTTACGGTCGGACCGGCATCCGAGCTGATCTTTAAAGCTGGTGAGCATCCTGAGCTGACAGCGATGCGCGCGACGTCGATGGAAGAGCGCCTGGTCGCATCGTATGGCGCTATGCCATCCGTCTTCGATGCGGCTTCCAGCGCCTCGATCTCCTTCCTTGAAGGGACCGACGGGCAGCCGCTCGGCAGAATTCTGGATCTGGTCGAGGATGCACGTCGTGCCAGGCAGGAGGCAGCCGGAACGAAAAAACCTTTGCCGGGACGATTTTACCTATCCCGTGAAGAGTGGGACGCTGCTCTGCTTAACCGCTGCTGCGTGAGACTTGCCGTTTCTGCCGTGGGAGTTCCCAAATTCTTCCGCCAGGCCCGACCCGGGCATGATTTCGCGGAATTCGTCACAAGGCAGACGAGCGCCGGAGTCAGAGTAGTGTTCACCGGCGATGCCTCTGAATTGCAGCGAGCAGATCGCCTGCTCGATAGGAGACTAGGCCGGCGGGCAGAGGAAGCGGCCGACTTGCCGCAAATCCTTTCGGCCGCAAGGGGCTCTCTTCTCAAGGCTGAATTCGTCCTCGACGAAGGGTTTGTCGACGCGCAATCCAATATCGCGGTGGTGGCCGCATCCGACCTGTTTGGTCCCGCGTTGAAGGCGAACGGGAGCGCGACCACGGGCATACTCGAACCCGAGTTGCGCATTGGCGATGTCGTCGTCCATGAAGACCATGGCCTCGGCGTGCTCGCCGCGGTCGAACAGGTCGAGTTGGCTGGCCAGCAACAGGATGTCGTCAGGCTGGAATATCATGGCGGTGCTTCCTTGCTGGTTCCGGTCGACGACTTTGGACGAATATGGCGCTACGGTTCGGAACCGGAGGCAGTGTCGCTCGATCGCCTCAAAGGCGAGGGCTGGCCGAAGCGACGCGAAGCTGCGTTGCGCGAGATCGACAGGCTGGCCAAGCGCCTCTTGGGCCTTGCCAAAATCAGGTCCAGCCAGCCTGCCGAGATCATGAAGCCCTCCCGCACGGACTTGGCTCGTTTTGCGGCGAGATTTCCCTATACGGAGACGCCCGACCAAGCGGCCGCCATCCGCGCTGTGCTCGATGACCTTTCGTCGGGAAGAACAATGAACCGGCTCGTCTGCGGCGATGTTGGCTTCGGCAAGACAGAGGTCGCCCTGCGTGCTTGCGCCGCCGCCGCTCTCTGCGGGAAACAGGTTGCTATCATAGCGCCGACAACAGTGTTGGCACGACAGCACTATGAGACGTTCAGCCGCCGCTTCGCAGGAACCGGCCTGCAGGTCGCCCACCTTTCTAGGATGGTCGGGGCAGCGGAGGCGAGAGCGGCAAAAGAGGGTCTGCGGAGCGGCCAGGTTACGGTCGTTGTGGGTACTCAGGCCCTGGCGTCCAAGAGCGTCACCTTCGCCAATCTTGGACTGCTGGTGATCGACGAGGAGCACCGGTTCGGGGTCAAGTTGAAGCGGGCCCTGCGGACCATGGCGCCTCGCCTCCATACGCTGAGCATGAGCGCCACACCGATACCCCGGACGCTGCAATCGGCGTTGTCAGGCATCCAGGACGTCAGCGTTCTAAACTCTCCGCCCGCCAAAAGACGTCCCGTTCGCACGATCTTGGCAGCGTTCGATCCAGCATCGGTGCGCGCGGCCCTTCTGCGTGAATTTCACCGGGGTGGACAGAGCTTTTTCGTGGTCCCGCGGATCGAGGATATTGCCCCGGCCTGTGACCAACTGAACAGACTGGTGCCGGAACTCCGGGTCAAGACGGCGCATGGTGAAATGAAGGGGAGACAGCTGGACGAAGTCATGGTCGGATTCGCCGACGGTGATGGCGACATTTTGTTGAGCACCGACATCATCGAGAGCGGCCTCGATGTGCCGCGGGCCAACACCATCATCGTTTGGCGCCCCGACCGGTTCGGTCTGGCGCAGTTGCACCAGTTGCGGGGCCGGGTCGGAAGGGGGGCGGTGCAGGCCGTTGCGTTTCTTCTGACCCAGCCTGGCGTTGAACTGGCCGACGGCACCAGGGCCCGGCTTTCGACGATGCTTGCGCTCGATCGGCTCGGCTCAGGCCTGGCAATCAGTCAAAGGGACCTCGACCTGCGTGGCGCCGGCGATCTTTTCGGAGAAGACCAGGCCGGGCATATGAAGCTGATCGGAGTGGGCTTGTACGAGCACTTGCTGGAGCGCGCGGTCTCGGCGGCTGGCGGAGGGGCCGACTTCGGCAAGCAACTTGCCGAGATCAATGGCTCGGGAAAGGGGGCTTTTCCCGAGAGCTATGTCGACGAGCCTACGGTGCGCGTTGGCCTCTATGCGCGGCTCTCCCGCATCCGTTCGGAGCCGGACCTCGATACATTCAGCGAAGAGCTCGAGGACCGCTTTGGAGACACGCCTAGCGAAGTAACCCTTTTGCTGGAATTTACCAGGTTGCGAATAGCAGCGTCGGAATTGGGCGTCGGCAAAGTCGATGTGGGTCCCGAGGCCATCGCGATCACCCCTCGGAACAAGCCGTCGGCGTCCCGATGGCGGAACAGCAAGGCTTTGGGCCTGGAGTACCGGAACGGCCGCCTGATTTTCAGGCCAATCCCGCCCGGCGTCTCAGGCATCGATGCGGTCCGCTTAGCGCTTGATGCCCTACGTGCAGCCCAGCCAAAGCACGAGATCTGACGAGCCTTTTGTCTCCTCGGCCCACGGTGCGAATGGTGCACTGTGGCGGCTGTGCGTTCGCAGGGCAGCGTTCAAGGCATCGTTCCGGCTTGATGGGGTGTCATGGCAGCCATGTTTTCATTCAGATGGGCCATGATCCAGATAGAGCCCAGAACCACCAGCGCGACGATCAGCACGCCGAAGGCCAGGGCCAGGATGTTGTTGGTGTTGTCCGGCCCGGTGGTCAGGTGCAGAAAGAAGACAAGATGCACGCCCATCTGCGCAACGGCGAGCACCACCAGGGCCGAGATGACCGCGGGCTGGTAAATCAGGTCGGTTCGCGCCGCCAGGAATGACGCGATCGTGAGCAGGATGGCCAGCCCGAAGCCGAGCACATAGCCCGAGAGGCCCCCAGCGGTTTCGTGCTCGCTTATGTGTTCCTCGCCCGGCGCTGAATCGCGGCGGTCCTGCAACTCGCCGGTCTTGCTCTCGATCTCGGTCATGACGATGCTCCCAGCAGATAGACCAGGGTGAAGATGGCAACCCAGATGATGTCGAGGGTGTGCCAGAAGAGCCCGAAGCAGTGGAGCCGCCGCAAAATGTCGGGCCGAAAGCCCTTGACCCACAGCTGCGCCATCATCGTTCCCAGCCAAAGCAGGCCGAGACCGACGTGGGCACCGTGGCAGCCAACGAGCGCAAAGAAGGCAGAAAGAAATGCGCTGCGCGAGGGGCCTGCCTGCTCGCCGATCATTGCCGCGAACTCCTGCAGTCCCAGGAACAGGAACGCTGCCCCGAGCAACCCCGTGACGAGAAGCCAGAACTGCGTGGCAGCCATTGATCTGCGAAGGGTGGCGAGTGTTGCCACGCCGCCGGTGAAGCTCGAAGTGAGCAGAAGGCCCGTCTGGACCGCAACCCGTGTCGGTTCGAACAGATCCTTGCCTGTCGGTCCGCCGGCGGTTGCCTTGGCGAGCACGGCGTAGGTGGCGAAAAATGCCGAGAACATGATGATGTCGGACAGGAGAAAGATCCAGAAGCCGTAGGTCACCGTGACGAACTTTGAGGCCGGGCCGCCTTCTCCGTGGCCCGTCGCAGAGCGCACCGCATGCCGACCGGTGTGATTAAGCCGATACGGGTCCCGTGCCTGGGTGCCGGCGCTGATGTCGCCGGAGAATGCGTGATCGCTCATGCCGGGCGCTCCCACCCGCGCAGCCAGGCAAACTGGGCTGCCTTGTGGTCATGATCGATGCGGGCGACCTCGTCGACAGGGATCTCGTAGTCTCCATGATCGCGCCAGGCGAATACGACGAAGGTTGCGTAGGCGCCGATGAAGCCGACGATCGCCAGCCACCATATATGCCAGATCAGCGCGAAGCCGATCAGTGTGCTGAAGAAGGCGGTGACGAAGCCAGTCGGGCTGTTGCGAGGCATCTCGATCGGCTCATATGCCTTTTCCTCGTCCGAGCTCTGTTCGATCCCTCGTTGCTTGATGCTCCAGTAGGGCTCTTCGTCTTCCACGTGAGGCAGCCGTGCATAATTGAAGACAGGAGGAGGAGAAGATGTCGACCACTCCAGCGAACGCCCGTCCCACGGGTCGCCGGTTTCGTCGCGAAACTTGTCGCGATGCCGGACCGAAACGAAAAGCTGTGTGATCTGCAGCGCCGCGCCGGCGATCATCACCACCACGCCGAAAGCGGCCACCACCAGCCACGGTGCCCAAAGGTCCATATCGATATGTTGCAGGCGCCGCGTCATGCCGAGCAGACCGACAATATAGAGCGGTACGAAGACCAGCATGTAGCCGGCCAAGGTGACCCAAAATGCCGCCTTTCCCCAGCCTTCGTGCAAACGGAAGCCGAACGCCTTGGGGAACCAGTAGGTGAAGCCGGCGAATGCTCCAAACAACACGCCGGAGATGATGACGTTATGGAAATGCGCGACGAGGAAAAGGGAATTGTGTAGCACGAAGTCGGCCGGCGGGACGGCAAGCAGGACGCCAGTCATGCCGCCGACGGTGAAGGTGGTCACGAAAGCCAGTGCCCAAAGCATCGGCGTGTCGAAACGAACGCGCCCGCCATACATGGTGAAGAGCCAGTTGTAGATTTTCACACCGGTTCCCACGGCAATGACCGACGTGGCGATGCCGAAGGCGGCATTAACGTCCGCTCCGGCACCCATGGTGAAGAAGTGATGCAGCCAGACCATGAACGAGACGATGCAGATGAACATCGTGGCCGCGACCATCGAACGGTATCCGAACAGCGGCTTCGATGAAAAAGTCGAGAAAATCTCGGAAAAGATTCCGAAGGCGGGAAGCACCAGGATGTATACTTCGGGATGGCCCCACGCCCAGATCAGGTTGACGAACATCATCTGATTTCCACCGGCTTCGTTGGTGAAGAAGTGGAAGCCGAGATACCGGTCCAGCGTCAGCATTGCGAGCGTGGCGGTAAGGATCGGGAAGGCTGCGACAATGAGCAGGTTGGACGCGAGCGAGGTCCAGCAGAACATCGGCATTCGCAGATAGCCCATTCCCGGCGCCCGCATCTTGAGGATAGTCGTCACCAGGTTGACACCGGTGAGCAGCGTGCCGACGCCGGAGATCTGGATCGCCCACAGATAATAATCGACACCGACGCCCGGCGAGTAGGTGGTTTCCGACAAAGGGGCATAGGGCAGCCAGCCGGTGCGCGCGAACTCGCCGATCACAAGCGAGATGTTGACCAGCAGGGCTCCGGAAGCCGTCAGCCAGAAACTGACGCAATTGAGCGTCGGAAAAGCGACATCGCGTACGCCAAGCTGCAGCGGCACGACGAAATTCATCAGGCCGATCATGAACGGCATCGCGGCGAAGAAGATCATGATCGTGCCGTGCGCGGAAAAGATCTGGTCGTAATGCTCCGGCGGGAGGTAGCCCGGCCCGTGAATCGCCAGCACCTGTTGTGTGCGCATCATGATAGCATCGATAAAACCACGAAGAAGCATGAGCATCGCCAGCACAATGTACATCACGCCGATGCGCTTGTGGTCGACCGAGCTTATCCACTCGCTCCACAGATATGGCCAGTACCCCTTCACCGTTATCCAGCCAAGCACGGCGGCTGCTGCCAGAAAGACGCCAAGGGCTGCGCCGAGGGGGATGGGTTGATCGAAAGGAACGGCCGACCAGTCGAGCTTGCCCAGCATCGTCATTCTGCGCCTTGTGGATGATGGGTCATCGTTGCCGCCGCCGCGGGTAATGCCCTTGGGCTCACCTGTGGCTCGCCGCTGGCTGCGCTCTCAGCAGGCCCCGGACCCGGTGGGAGCGTCTGCTGAACGACCGCTTCGAACAGCCCAGGCTGGACATGACCGAAGGAAGCCGGCGCCACATTTGTGCTTTGCCGGGCGAGTTCGCGATAGGCGTTGGCGTTGAGCACGCCGCCCCCGCCACGCAGCGATGACGCCCAGCGGGTGAAGGCATCGGCTGAAACCGCGCTCACACTGAAATTCATATCCGAGAAGCCGTCGCCGCTGAAGTGCGCCGACTGGCCGAAAAAGCTGCCCTCGCGGTCGGCCTGCAGATGCAATTCGGTCTGCATGCCGTTCATGACGTAGACCATGCTGCCAAGCTGGGGCACGAAGAACGTGTTCATCACGCTGGCCGAGGTCAACTTGAAACGCACTGGAACACCGGCGGGAATAACCAGTTGATTGACAGCGCCCACGCCCTGCTCGGGATAGAGGAACAGCCATTTCCAGTCGAGCGCCACCACCTGAATGTCGAGCGGCGGCTGGCTAGAAGGGATCGGTTTGCGCGGATCGAGCTGATACGATCCGTAGTAGATCAGACCGCCAATGAACAGGATGGTGAGCGTCGGGATCGACCAGACGATCAACTCCACGCGTCCCGAATAGGTGAACTCCGGGTTATAGCGGGCGTTGCTGTTCGAGGCGCGGAACTTCCAGGCGAATGCCAGAAGTGCAACAAGCGTGGGAACAACGATCACCAGCATCACCGCCAGCGAGTTCAAAAGGATCGTGCGATTGCCGACACCAATTGGTCCTTGGGGATCGAGCACTCCCCCCGCGCAACCGGGCAAGAATGCGCCTCCGACGATCCAGAGCAGTTGGCGTGTCAACTTAGGGCTGGATGGCAACAACACCGGCTCTGCAATCTCTCTTTGCGGGAACGCGGGCTAGAGGCATGCGTTCGTCGGGTTTCCATCTGAGCCTCCCCATGGCGCGGAACCTCGCGGCACTTCGCAGGGTGTCGCCACCTGAGCGAGTGCCCCAACTGTCGCCGGCCGGGTTTGTTCCGCTGGACCGAGTTACTCTGTCCGATGGTCCCGCCTTGGCCCAATCTGGCCATTCAGAACGATGGCGGCTCGATTGGCCTAGCTATCGGCGACGCTGGCTCTCGCACGAATTTCAATTTCGGCGGGACGGCGAATACCCTGAATCGCTCAGCCAGATTATCGAGAGCCTGACGCATGCCCACTCCCGCAGCAGCCGCACCGTGTCCACTGATGACCATCTGGGGGCCCAAGGCAGCCAGATGCTTCACGGACCTTTCCGCTGCATCCCAGTCTGGCGTGAAATAGCGCGGCGGACCGTGCATCTCGAGATCCTGAATGGCGACTTCATAGACCGACTCCTGACCGGTGGTGATGAAAGCGTCTCCTACGATGAGCGAGCGGTCTTGCTCGCGCCAGAGCGAGATATGCCCAGGGGCATGTCCGGGTGTGTGCAGCCATTGCCATCCGGGCATTCCGGGGATCGATCCATCGGCGGGCAAGGGTTGCAAACGGCTGCCAAGATCGATTGGCCCGCGTGGAAAAAGCGGTGAAAGCAGCGCCATCAGTCCACCCCCAACCCAGGGATCCGGTGGCGGATAGGATGTGGTTCCGTCCAAATAGGGGTGCTCGAGTGGATGGGCGAAGACAGGCACGTCCCAGCCATTTGCGAGTTCTAGAACCGTTCCCACATGGTCGAAATGGCCATGGGTCAGGATGATTGCAGCCGGCCGTGCGTTGACGCCGAACCGCTTTTCCGCGACCGCTAGAATGCTGCTGCGAGACGTCGGCAACCCGGTATCGATCAGCACCCAGTTCCGATCTCCGCTGCCCGGTGCGCCGAAGAACACGACATTGACGATTGCTAGCCGCAAGTAACCCAGGTCCGGTGCGATGCTCCAAGCGCCGTCGCCACGATCCTCGCGCCTGGCGTGGTCGATCTCGGAAAGTCGAATCTGAACGGTCATGTGATCCCATGCCTCTGTTGTTGCCGAGCAGCCGCTCGAGTGGATGACGGCGGCTGTACATCGCCCCGAACTTGGGACGGGCCTCCTTGTTCCTCATTTGCACGCGGCGCCCGGACAGTTCACCACCGGAACAAAGGCTCTACCAATGGGTTCGGCACTACCCGGCCACGCAAGGACGAGCTGGACTGAGCAACGAACATGGGGCGCGCCCGACTGAATTCGGTATTTCGCCAACGCGGTTCCCGGTCCGGACAAGGCGGCCGAGTTCGAAGCCGATTGCCCAAAGGAGACTTCGAAAAATGAGCGAAGTGGGACGCCAGACGGAGGCCTCGGTTCCGGAAGCTTCGCGCTTCGCCAGTTTTTTCATGGCAGGCTTTGAATGCTCCTCGCACCGGCGCAAGGACGGCGTTCGCCTCGATCTTATTCGTGCGACCTCGCATAATTTGCATGCCCTGGGCGACTACCGCGGCTGCGCCGAACTCGGCCTTCGCACCATCCGCGACGGCCTGCGTTGGCATTTGATCGAAACCGCTCCCGGAACCTATGACTGGTCAAGTTGGGCGCCAATGGTCGAGGCAGCCCGATCGGCAGGTGTTCAGGTAATCTGGGACATCTTTCACTACGGATCTCCGGACCATGTCGATCAGGGCTCGCTGCATTTCATCGACGCCTATGCCTCGTTCGCGGCAGAAGCCGTCAAGGTACACCGTTCGATCACCGGAACATCGCCTCTGTTGTGCCCCATCAACGAAATCTCGTTTTTCGCATGGGCTGTCGAGGTCGGCTATTTCCCGCGCGTGGGGCCGAACAAACGTGGATGGTTCAAGCGGCACCTCGTCAAGGCCGCCATCGCGGGTGTTCGTGCAATGCGGGAGATCGATCCCGCCTGCAGATTTGTCTGGGCCGAGCCGCTTATCCATATCGCCCCTCGTGACCGGACCCGCAGCGAACGGCGCCGGGCCGAAAACGCCCGACAGGGACAGTTCGAAGCTTACGACATGTTGCTGGGCCGCGTCGAACCTGAGTTGGGCGGGAGCGAAGATGTTGTCGATGTCGTGGGCTTGAATTTTTACCCGCACAATCAATGGTACGTAAACGGGCCGACGATTCCGATGGGACACCACGAGTACCGCGCCCTGTCGGAAATGTTGCTAGAAGTTGCTCATCGATACGGCAAGCCGATGTTCATTGCGGAGACCGGCTCCGAGGGATCCGGCGGGCCGGCTTGGCTCCATTATGTCTGCGACGAGGTGCGTTCCGCAATCAGTCTCGGAGCGCCGATCGAGGGTATTTGCCTGTACCCGATAACGGCCTACCCGGGCTGGGACAATTCGCGACATGCCGAGGTCGGTTTGTTTTCCGTCATCCAGGCTGACGGCAGGCGACACCTGCGCAAACCCACAGCAGATGAACTGGCCCGTCAGCAAGCTCTTCTCGTGGCGGACACGACGCCTTGAAGAGGCCTCAAACGAGGGAGGGGCGGGCGAGCGTCTGTTTCGAAACGCCGCCCGCGCCGGTGCGGTGCATCAGCTTTTTGCAGTCGCCCCGGCCTCGCGCAGCCTGGCATACCGCATGGTAACGTCGCTCAGATTTTCCTTGAGCCAGTTGGCCATGGCTTCCTCTTCGTTCAGGTTCTGCTTGAGGGCCCTTTCAGCATCCTGGAAGCCCCCAGCGTCGGCCAGTACCAGCAGCGAATTGTAGGCAGCAATCTCGTAGTTCTCGAATGCGAAATTCGCCAGGCTGTTCTTGATGATCTCGTCGCCGGCCATCGAATGTCCAATGGCGGCCACGCTGCCAACCATCGACAAGGCGGTGTCCTTGAGGGTGGAGTGCTCCTCGCCAAGGCCCTCCAGGACGGACTCGAGTCTCGTGATCTGGCCTTCGGTTTCCTGAATGTGCCGGCGCAAGCGATCGGCCACCTCCGGATAGTTCTCTATACGCTCGACCTGAGGCTTCATGATCGACAGCGCTTGATTTTCCATGGCGTGCGCGTTGCGCAAGCCGACGATAAATATCTCACGGCTTTCCGAGTTGAAGTTTGTATCCATCGAGTTTCTCCTTCTGATACCCGCCCGATCTTCCGTCTTGAAAGAAACTATCTTCTCGGCTCTGCCAACAACGGCTCGTCCGTGCGCGCCCAGGCCGGGAGGCTTTTTTGGATGCGCGAGAAAGTGGCCAGAGCCTGTCCGACTACCTGGTCCATGTTGTAATAGCGGTAAGTTGCAAGCCGACCGACAAACCAGACGTCTGGGCAGCTTGCCGCGAGCGCTTCATAGCGCTTGTAGAGCACTTCGTTTTCGGGCCGGGGCACGGGATAGTACGGGTCCCCGATGTCCGTGGGGTATTCGTAGGTCAGGCTGGTCCGCGAACTCTGCTGGCCGGTCAGATGTTTGTACTCGGTAATGCGCGTGTAATCTTCCGTCTGGGGATAATTGACCACGGCAACCGGCTGAAATTGCTCGCAATCCAGTGTAACGTGCTCGAAACGAAGCGAACGATACGGAAGGTGCCCGAGCTGCCAGCCGAAATATTCATCGATCGGGCCGGTATAAACCATGCGCCTGAACGGTATCTTCTCACGAATTTCACGGAAGTCGGTCTGCAGCATGATCTTGATGTTCGGATGATCGAGCATGCGTTCGAACATCCGCGTGTACCCGCCGGCCGGCATTTTCTGGAAGCTGTCGCTGAAATAGCGGTCGTCACGGTTGGTCCTGGTCGGCACTCGTGCCGTCACGGATTTGCTCAGCTGACTGGGATCGACGCCCCATTGCTTTCTTGTGTAGCCGCGGAAGAATTTTTCATAGAGCTCGCGCCCCACGGTGCTGACGACGACGTCCTCAGCCGTTCGGACATCCTCCACCGTTTCGCGTCGCGACGCGAAGAAATCCTCCAGCTGTGCCGAGGTCAGGTCTAGCCCGTAAAGCCGGTTGATGGTGTCGAGATTGATCGGGATGGGAACCAGTTGCCCGTCCACGGCCGCCAACACCCTGTGCTCGTACGGCCGCCATTGCGTGAACTGCGAAAGGTGGTCCACGATCGTTTGGCTGTTGGTGTGGAAGATGTGCGGGCCGTAGCGATGGATGAGGATGCCGGCTTCATTGTAGCAGTCATAGGCGTTGCCTCCCACATGGCTGCGGCGATCGATCAGCAAAACGCTTTCCTGACGCTGCGACGCTATCCGTTCGGCAAGCACACTGCCGGCGAAACCCGCGCCGACGATCAGCCAATCGAACATGGCTATGCACTCCTGCGAAGGGGCACGACCTTCTTGCGTTGGTAGGCGCGCTCAATGTGAGCTGCCATGGCATTCCATGTCCGTTCCCAGGACATGTCCGCAAGATAGGCATCGACTTGCTGCAGGAGCATCTGACGCGGTCGCGAAAGGACGGAGCGCAGCTTGATTTCCAGATCGTCACAGTCGGCGATTTCCACCAGCCCGGCAGCACCGTAACTGCGCACCACGTCGACGATTGCCGTCGAGATCACCGGCAGACCCGCCGCGAGAAATTCCGGCGTCTTGGTCGGGCTGATGAAACGCGTCGCCTCGTTGAGGGCAAACGGCATCCATCCGGCGTCCCAATGGCGCAGATAGTCGGGCAGATCGCAGTAGGCTTTCGGGCCAAGCCAATGAAGGTTTTCGGCTTGCGGCAGGCTTGCAGGGTCGATCTTGACAACCGGACCGAGCATGACGAAATGCACGTCCGGCATTGTCTTTGCCGCTAGCGCCACGAGATCGACGTCCAGCCGCTCGTCGATGACGCCGAAATATCCAACCCTCGGGGAAGGAATGCCCGCCTGGTCGGCTGGGTCCCTTCCTGGCCGTCTTGCGGTGTGAAAGTGCCTCACATCGATGCTGCTCGGAAATGGAAAGATGGCGGGATGGAGGTGACGCTTGGTCTCGAACAAGCTTAGACCACCGGTGAAAACCAGATCCGCGCGACGCAGAAGCTCCTTTTCCATCTGGCCCAGCTCGGGGGGCGCATTCCTGAACGCAGAGAGTTCGTCCATGCAGTCATAGACGCATATGTCTGGGTCGAGGAATTCCGTAAAGCGAAGAGCCATTGGGGTGTAGTACCAGGCGATCAGCCGGCTATGCGGCATAGAAGCGATGGTCTGCTGCACAAATCTCCGCTGGACGGCATCTGCTTTCGCGGCCGACGTGCCAAGCGGCAGCACTGGTGTGACAATCAGAATGTTTTCCGATCCCACGCTCGTCCGCATCAGCGGCTGCGGCAATTCTTCGAAAACGGGTTCTTCAAAGTAGACCACTCTCTGCTGAGCGGATGCGAGAGTGAGGAGATGCTGCGGACGCTGGTGAACAAAATTCCATCGTAAGTGGGAGAAGCAAACCAGTATATTTTCGCGACGAACATATTGACTGCCGGTTACCCCGCCAAAGGCCGCTTCCATTGACATACTCCCTCTGTGACACTATTTATGTTACGATTAACATTTGTTAATCGCGAATGGAGAGAACTACTTAGTTCCAGCTCCTAACTTTCGATCAGGTGAGTTGTTCCAACTGAAATGAAGAAGGCCCGGTCGCCCGCTTGGTCCACGCACGAAGCGGGATCTGGGTGCGGAGGCGAGGGCGGCTGTCGGAACCCGGCCGCCACTGAAAGCGTGGTTCAGCGAGGAATGCTGGTGGACAGCGGCATTGCCGTATTTGCGTTGAACTCGTTGGCTATAGAATGTGCCTAACATCAATGATTCGCCTGTATCTCTGCGCGTCTCCGACTGCCGAGGCGAATTCCGGGGCTGACATGAACATCAACTTTGAAACCAACGTTTTTCCACTGTTTCATCCGCAAAGCGTGGATGATCTCAAGGACCCGTGTCCTGTCTTCGATGGCCGTGTCTGGCACGTCTTCGGGTCAAGCGGCACGGTCACCACCGAGACGTGGAGAATCTTGCATGCCACGGCGCCCGATCTTTATGGGCCGTGGGCCGAGCATGAGCCGATCGAACTTCCAATCAACGGTACTGGTGTTGCGGCTCCCGGTGTGACCCACGAGTGCGGCGTCTTCCACATGTTCATCCAGACAGAATTCATGAAGTCGGGTGGCCGTTGCGAGCATGCGGTTTCCAACGACGGGTTCCATTGGGTAGTCCTCAGTCCGGCCATTCTGGCCATCCCGGACACGGAAGAGGACGGCATTTACGATCCGCATCCAGCAGTCATTGGCGGTGGGCGCTACCTGGTTTATTCGGCTATGCCAAAATTCACCAGGGTGCCTCAGCCCGACGTCTATCTGGCACGTAGCCAGTCCGACTCGTGGTTCGGTCCGTGGAAGCGGATCGGCAAAATCCTCGACCACAACGATGTTCCCCACCATAACACCAGAGATGATCCCGACTACGAATGGGGCATTGAGGGCGCGCAACTGATCGAGCTGCCGGACGGCCGGGTGCTTCTCAACGCCACTTGCTTTCTTCCGAATGGCCTTCGGGGAAACCGGCAACGGGTGTTTTTTGCCATCGCCGACGAGGTCAGCGGCCCTTACGTTTCGATCGGCCCGGTGTTGGAGCCAGGTCAACCGGGCGAGAACGGCCACTCGACAGTGATGATCGATGGCAGTCAGCTTTCACTGTTCTACCAGAGCCGGGTTGCCACAACCGATCACCGATGGCGCTATGGTTTGGCCAGATGCGACGTCGCTCTCTTTTCAAAGGTCGCGTGATTCCAGGCTGCCATTAGCGCCTTGAGGCGGATGCGCGTCATGCGGCCATGGAACTCCGGAGGGTTGAAGGTGATCCGCGTCGGTGACGGTAGCAAAGTGTCATCGCGAAATGATGTCAGCCCGTTCGTCAATTGTCTCCGCGCATCGATGACACCGCCAGATGCCCGACTAATGGGCTCATAGCTATTTCTTCGGTCCCTTGACAGGGAATGTCGCGTCGCCGTCTTTTTTGCCGGAGATCACCCGCGGATCGGCGCTGGCGACGCCATCGTTTCCGCCGCCCTTGTGGTCCTTTTCCGACTGACCCTTAGCGTCCTGCTCGGGTGTCCGTCTTGATGTTCGAAGCGTCTTGTCCGCCATCATGGCCTCGCGTTTGCCATCCAAACTTCCGGCAATTTCGAAAGTTCCACCGCTTTAGCAAGCCGAAGGACCCAGTGAGTTGGAACGTCGTGGCGGGACGTGAGTTGTAAGCGAGGATATTCACCCGCAGGAGGACGCTTATGGCTAACCGCCGAGAGCAGCAGACGGACCTCACGCCCGCCGAGGCAACAGACCGCATCTGGGAACTCGCCGAGGACATCGACGTCTGCATGTTTGTGACCTGGGACGGCGAGTACAATCGAGCCCGTCCGCTATCTGCGCGTGTGGTCCGTGAAGAAAACGCCATATACTTCCTCGTCAATGACGACAGCGCCAAGAGCGAGCAACTGTCGACCTATCCAAAGGTCACATTGGCCTGGAGTGACAACAGCCACTACAAATACGTCACGATGTCAGGCCCGGCCACAGTGACAAATGATAGGGAAAAGATCACCGAACTCTGGGAGAAAACTGACGCAGCCTGGTGGGATAATGCCGATGATCCCGAGATTCGTCTGATAACGGTCAAACCCGACGAAGGCGAATTGTGGGACAGCCCGGGGCTAATCATGGCTACCGCAACGATGGTGTTTGCGGCCGTTACCGGCGCCAAGCCGAATGTGGGCGACAACGCAAAGGTCGAGCTCTGAGCGAGCGGCTAAACTAACCTCTGCTTTAGAGGCAGCGTCGATGAGCATTTTGGAAACCAGCAAGAAAGTGATCGAGAACGTCACCGGTTTCGCAAGACCGCGCAAGCAAGCTGTCGCCGGATTTGTGAGGCAGCGAAAGTCGAATGAGTTCTGGTTCAAGGATGATGGACTTGTACCCAATCATCCAGCATGGCCGCTCGTCGTTTATCGAGGCGCCGTCGAATTGCCCGAAGGACTTGATCCAGCAGCCGTCATGGAGGTGCTTTTCGAGGCAAACGGATGGGGCGATAGCTGGCGAAACGGCATCTATGATTATGTTCACTATCATTCGCAAATACACGAGGTTCTGGGCATTGCGCGCGGAAACGCTGAAGTCCGGTTTGGCGGCAAGAAAGGACGAACGCTGTCGCTGAAGGCCGGTGACGTCGCGGTCCTCCCGGCAGGCACCGGGCACCAATGCCTCTTGGCATCCGATGATTTTTTGGTTGTCGGCGCGTATCCTCCGTTTGGGACTTATGACGAATGTAGGAGCAAGGATCAGCATAGCGGTGCGCTCGCAACGATCCCCAGGGTGGGGCGTCCGCGCAAGGATCCTGCATATGGGAGCCAAGGTCCGCTGCTGAAAAGTTGGAAGCGCTAATCTAGTCGTCGGGGTCGAAAGCCTTGGCAACCGCATCTTTCTCAGCCTGCGGCAGGACTGTCATTGTGAGAATGAACGCTGACAGCAGGAGACAGACGCCATTCGTGATTATGATCGGCCACTCTGCCTTCATGATGCCGAAGGCCAGCCACAAGGCGAAGCCCAACACAGTGATGGCATACATCGGTGCGGAGATGCCGCTTGTCTCTCGTGTCCTGATGATTTTCCAGGCTTGCGGGGTGAAACTGCTCATCGAGCAGACGGTCGCGAGATAGCCGATGAGCGTGACTGTCTGCATGGAAGCGGCCCTGACCTACGTCGCAGATACGCGCTTGAGATCAGATACGCGGACCACGCCGTGCTGGCTGACAAAGGTCAGGGTGGAGTCCGTGCTCTGGCTCTGCGAAACACCGGATATGCGATGGTCGCCTGTGTCATAAATCTCCATCTTTCCATGATCGTCCATGACCAGGCGGCTTTGCTCAGGAAACGCTGCGTAGCGCATATTGTTTTGAGAACCAGCGGCAGACGGGCTCCCAAACTCCTCAGGCCACCATGAGCCGGCGTGGGCCATAGCTGCAGAACGATAGCTCGTGTCGTCGCGTTGTGGCTTGGCGGGATGATCGCGCAGGTAGGCCGAGAGCTCCGCCGCGATAGTGTTGAGCTTCGCCTTGAGGCTGTCATCGAACATGTCGCCGACCATCGTCATGCCGGAGGACCATTGTGACATTCCTCCGAAGTCGACGTGGCTGAACTGGGCCATGGTTCCACCACCACGCCGCAACGCCTCAAGGACAGCCATGACAGCGCCATCAGTGACGCCATGCTGGCGTGCAAGGCGCGCAATCAGTTCAGCTTCCTTTTGAGTGGTTGTCATCATTGCGTCCTTGATCGCTTGGCGCCGGCAGTCCTCATTGTTGACGATAGACATGCGCGGCCAAATGTAATCACGAAGGAGCGCCACCAGGTCTTCAGGCTCCTTGCCGAGGAAGCTCAATCAAGTTCTATCCAGGCTGGCGCATGATCGCTCGGCTTGTCCCATGCACGCGTTTCGGCATCTACTCCGGCATTCTTCAGGCGATCCAATAGGGATGAACTCAGCAAGAGATGATCCATCCGGAGCCCGGAACTCCGATCGTACCCGCCGCGGTAGGAGAAGTTCCAATAGGTGTAAATTCCCTTTTCTGGATGAATGCGACGAACCGCATCGATCCAGCCCTGAGCAAGCATTTCGGCGTACGCGCTCCGGCTCTCGGGGAAGTAAACGGCATCGCCAACCCAGCGCCCCGGCACCGCCGCGTCGATCGGGCCTGGAACGACGTTATAGTCGCCGCACAGGATGGTCGGTGAGCTATCGCCGAGCAGCACCTGGCCATAGGTGATCAAACGTCGGAACCAGCGAAGTTTGTAGTCGAACTTCGGCCCCGGCGCTGGATTGCCATTGGGCAAATACAGGCAGCCGACAACAAGCCCATTCACATCTGCCTCGATGTAGCGGCTGTGCGAATCGTCGGGATCGCCCGGCAGACCTCGACGACGTTCCAGCGGCTCAATCCCGCGAGCGAGGATTGCCACGCCATTGTAGGACTTCTGTCCGTGCCAGATTGCGCCATAGCCGGCGTTTCTAATCGCATCGACGGGAAATTTTTCGTCAGAGGTCTTCAGTTCTTGAAGGCAGACGATGTCATAGCCGGTTTCGCCAAGCCACTTGAGAAGCACTGGCAGTCGGCCGTTGACGCCATTGACGTTGAAGGTTGCGATGCGGGTCATCTCGACGATTTAACGTCTTTGCGCCGCTTCGATGCGACCTAGAGTCGGTAGCCAAATCTTGCCTTTTGTCATCGTCCATCTGCATTTTTGCTCGAAGCATTGGTGCTTTGACCGGAAGCAGCGGATGTCTTTGCATCTTTGGAATGCGCGGCAATTGCCGGACCCGCGCCGGTAGCTTTCCGCATATCGCCGCTCCCCTTGCCGTCAGTCGATTTCTTGCTCAACAGTCCTGAGAAATATTTTCCAAAGAAGCCCATCCGACTCTCCATCTTGGCGCTCATTCGGCGGCTTTGCGGGCCCTGAACTCATCTCTGCGCTGTTCTCGCAGCTGCCGAGGACCGCTGCGCGAACCGCCAAGCGCGCGGCGCCTGACCAGCGCGGCCGAACACTCAAGCAGGAAACATTCCAGTCCTTTGTAGATATGCGTGATCATGTCCTTCATCTCCCGGGACCGCCTCGGCACATGGGTCGCCGAGGCGGTTGGGTAGGCGATCAATCAAGCCGCTTTCCGTTCTGCCGCTCGTTCGTTGACGCCGGCTTCACCGAGGGCAGTCAACGCCTCGTCGGTGGCCTTCTCCTCTTCAAGTGTCGCATTGAGGAGCGCAACCACGTCGTCCTTGCCGAGCGTCGTAGCCCAGGCGATCAGGGTTCCATACCTGGCGATCTCGTAGTGCTCCACGGCTTGCGCGGCACCGACGAGCCCTGCATCGAGCGAAGTCGAACCCTTGTACTCCTGAAGGATTTCAGATCCTTCCTCCAGGATGCCGTCGATCGCCGGGCAGGTTTTGCCGCGCGCGGCAGCGCCGAGAATCTCGAAGACCTCCTCCAGACGTTCGACCTGCCCCTCGGTTTCAGCGAGGTGCTTCTCGAATGCTGCCGAAACTTGCTCTTCGGATGCGCCTTTGGCCATCTTCGGCAAGGCTTTCAGAATTTTCTTCTCGGCATAGTAGATGTCTTTGAGGCCATCGAGGAAAAGGTCCTCCAGGTCCTTGTTGTTGCCATTGGCTTTCTTGGCAGTGGGCATTTTGCCGTCTCCTCTGTTGAAAATTGCCCGTCGCGAGCATTTTCTTAACTCGGAAACCCGAACCCGGTTCCGGCATAATGGAGATATCTAAATTTAAAGGGTCGTGCGCTTCAGTGAGAACAACGACCACGTCATTCTCGTCGAAGAGCCGCGGCGGGGCGCACGCCATCGGGCTCTCGCCAACAGTTCACGGTGTGAGGGGCTGGGACTACAGGAGAAGCAAGTTCCGCGGCGGCAGCAGAGCAGTCGGGGCAACGCCTCTCAAGCCTCCTGACCGCTCTGCAGCCGCTTGATTGCTGGGCCCCGCTTGCATCCAGGAATTGGGTGATTGGACGCTGCGTATGCAACCAGAATACCTCAGAATGGTTCTAGCTATGATTTGAGCGGGATGGCGCGAGCGCCGTCCAAAGGTGGCAATTTTCATGGACGTATCGGTTTCGCGAACCGCAGACCACAACATCAAGGCCGGCAAGAGCGGCTTGCTGCTTGTCTCGGACAATTATGACGCTTTCGCCGTGCGCGTGCTGGCGGCAAGGAGCGCTGAGCGCAGCCTCGACCTGATGTATTACCTTTGGCATGATGACCACACCGGCCGCTTGCTGCTTCGCGAGGTTTTTCGAGCTGCTGAGCGCGGTGTTCGGGTGCGCATGCTCCTTGACGACGTCAATCCGCGTAAAAATGATGCGGCATATCTGGCGCTGAACAACCATCCAAACATCGAATTGAAGTTGTTCAATCCGAGCGGTATCAGGCGCGGCCGGATCATGCGTGGTGTGGAAGTGCTGTTGCGGCTCTTTGCATTGACACGACGGATGCACAACAAGGCTTGGATCGTTGACGACAAATTTGCCATTGTCGGCGGTCGGAATGTTGGCGATGCCTATTTCGATGCGGCAGAAACCAATTTCCGGGACCTCGATCTGCTGCTCCTGGGGCCTGCGGTACGGCAAACCGCGGCGATATTCGATGCCTTCTGGGCTTGCAATGAAGCCAAGCCAATCAAAACCTTGGGATCAGTGGCTGAGCATGAGCATGCCAAATGGCTTGAAGGAAACGATACCGGCCCCGATCCCAAATTCTTGAACGGCATCGGCAACCGGGGCTCGATCACGGAGTTTATTGCGGCCAGCAACGACGTTCATTGGGTGGATGGCGTGCGGGTCATTTCCGATCCGCCGGAGAAGGTTCGTGGTTGGAGACGTCGCAGCTGGCTTATGAAAGAGCTGCGTCCGATCATCCAATCCACGCGCGGGTGTCTGGAAATTGTGTCGCCCTATTTCATCCCCGGCAAAAGGGGCACAGCGATCTTGCTGGACCTTGTCGGCGCCGGTGTTGACGTTTCGGTTCTGACCAATTCCCTGGCCGCCACGGACGTCGCCGCAGTCCATGGCGCTTACGCAAATTATCGCAAGCGGCTGCTGAGGAATGGCGTCAATATTTTCGAGCTTCAGCCGTTCAACCGGCGCTCGGCAATCTCGGTGTTTGGCTCGAAGGGCGCCAGTCTGCATACGAAAGCTTTCACCGTCGACGACAATATCGGCTTCGTCGGTTCCTTCAATTTCGATCCACGGTCAGTGTCCTTGAACTCGGAAATGGGCGTGCTGTTTGAGGATCCGAAATTGGTCGCCGAGTTGCGGCATCGATTCCAATCGGAAATATCTCCGGAAACAAGCTATCGGCTCGAACTGAAACACAATGTCCTGCATTGGCATGGATGCGGCGAAGGCAAGATTCAGGACTATACGCATGAACCAGAAGCCGGATTTTTTCGCCGTATCCTGGCGGTCTTCGTCCGTCACCTCCCGATCGAATCTCAGCTCTAGCATCCGACGATGGCCGAGGACCTCGCGATCTCAGCAAATTGCCTGCCGGGGATCGCGTGAGCGAAACGTGAAACCCTGATCTACCACGGGTCAGCCAGACCGCATCACACCCGGTTCTTCGACAACCGCGTCGCCAGTCCCATGCTGTCCGGCGTCCGGATCACTCGGCAACACGTCGGAAAAATTGACTGTGGCGACCAGATATCCGGCTTCATCGTAGACCTTGATAGTCGATCCCGATTGCTTGGTTCCTGACCCAGGTTCCGCCGCCACCGCTACGCGCGCCATCTCTATTGCTCTTGGACTGGCCATCTCCGCACTCGCTAGCTCTTCCTGGAAAGCAGTAGTCTGGCCGGATACTGTCGTCTCAAAGCGAAATTTTGGCATGGGCAACCTCCTGTTCCTATGCAATTCCGGTGTCCGGGTTGCGTTCCAAAGAAACAGAATTGGTGGGAAGCAGCTAAGATCGCCGCGATGGCCAGACCCGTGTCGCCACGAAGGTCAGCAAACCCGTGATCACAATCCAGGCTTGCACCTCGCGTTGGATAGTTGGCCCAGGGTTCGATGTCTGTCGCGACGGGCTCTCTGCCTCCACTATCGGTTGAAGGTCGGACCGACTGCCGAGACGGACGGAATAGGCCCGCGTGAACTCGGCGCCGAGCAGGAAGATCTCAGACGAATAGTAAACCCAAAGCAGCACGACCAGCAGTGCACCCGCCGCGCCATAGGAGGATGCGATCGCGCTGGTTCCGATATACCAGCCAATCAGCGACTTGCCGATGGTGAAGAGCAAAGCGGTCACTGCCGCGCCAATTGCGACATCGCGCCAAGCGAGCGACCGGTCCGGCAGGATCTTGAAGATCGCGGCAAACAGAGCGGAAATCAGCACGAAGGATACAACGCCGTTTATCGACGCGAGAATGATCGTGCCGAACGGCAGATGGGCGTTGATGACAGCGCCAAGCGCGGAAATGGCGGCGCTTGCCGCCAACGACACAAGCAGTAGAAATCCCAACGCTGCAACCAGACCCAGGCTGGCCGCCCGCGCCCGCACCAATCGCGACACAGACATGGGTGGTGGGTCAATCTTCCAGATTGTGTTGAGCGAAAGCTGCATTTCGCCAAACACCCCGGAGGCTGTCACGAAGAGGGTGACGATGCCCACCAAGGTGGCAAGAGTGCCGGCGGTTCTGTGAGAAGCGCTTTCGATGGTGCTGCGCAGAAGGTCGCCGGTTTGCGATCCCATCACGCCTGCGATTTCGGCCGACAGAGCGAGTTGAGCTGCTTCATGCCCAAAGACAAGTCCAGCAATCGCAACAACGATCAACAAGATCGGGGCCAGGGACGTAACGGCATAGAACGCCATCGCCGCACCGTGGCTGAGGGCATTGTCGTTGATGAATCCGAGGATGCTCTCCTTGCCAAGAACCCAGGCTTCGCGTGCCACCCGCATGGGGAATTCCTTTTACCTCAACGAGCAACCTAGTGCTGTCGGCAACGAAAGCGAGACCTGCCGCCAGTGCGCGAGGCGCGATTGCCGAGACACGCCCGCTTGTCTCTGCACCAACGGCCAGAAATGTTCCATGCGGCGCCGGAACTCGCCGGGCTCGTAATGGTTATCGGTCATCCGATTGGAGTGATCAAAAAATGCCTGATAATGAAAACCATCGCGAGACCGGCGCAACGAAGTACCCGGCTAGAACAGGTCCTGATCCTTCGGATGCGTTCTCTCAGGATGCGGCCGGCAACAAGAAACCCAAGAGTGGGGTCGGTCTGACGCGGCCAGTCAATGAGGTGGATGACAAGACGCACCAATCCGATGGCCAGAACGCCCCGGCGAGGCCGGGCGGCGGAAACACGGTCAAGCCATGAACGTTGCCAATCTTCAGCTTGAAGGGTTGATGATGGCGGTCGCGTCAATCAACAATCTGCTCGTTCACAAAGGTCTGCTGTCAATTGACGAGATCGATACCGCCCTGCGAAAGGCAGAGGCGTCCATGACAAGTGACGAGCGGACCTACGAAGATATGTCACCGGCCAACCGTGACGCGATCTGCTTCCCGATCCGGCTTCTGCAGATCGCAAACAACGCGCAAGGCGAACTGGACATCCCACCATTTTCAGAGCTTGCAAAAATGGTTGGGCAAACCAAGGAACCTTAACGTCAGCGGTGACGACACCTGTAGTCTCCGTGAAGGCCTCATTTGACGCCGATGCCACTCTGAAGCGGAAAAGCAGCATCGGCGTCGTCTCGGCTATGAACCGAACCAAATCTCACCCACTGCGTTGAGTCCCGGCGTTGCGTCATTAGTCGGGGCACTTCCATGAAAACGGGCGAGCTTTCAACCTACCGGGCCAAAAGGGATTTCGCGAAGACGAAAGAGCCCAGCGGCGAAAGCTCGATTGCGGGTTCGAACCGACTCCGGTTCGTCATCCAAAAACACGCGGCCACGCGGCTGCACTATGATCTTCGCCTCGAGCTTGGCGGGGTCTTCAAATCATGGGCTGTGACCAAAGGTCCATCACTGGATCCTCACGACAAACGACTTGCCGTGGAGGTTGAGGATCACCCGCTGGAGTACGGCGACTTCGAAGGCACGATTCCCAAAGGACAATATGGTGGCGGCACGGTGCAGTTGTGGGATCGCGGATATTGGGAACCGGAAGGCGCCATGTCTCCCGAAAAGGCGTTGGAAAAAGGCGACCTGAAATTCACGCTGCAGGGCAAGCGCCTGCATGGAAGTTTCGTCCTAGTGCGCATGAAGCATGACCGCAATGGCGGGAAGCGGACCAACTGGCTGCTGATCAAACACCGCGACAAATACGCGACAGAGGGCAATGGCGATGCCGTGCTGGCTCAGGATCGATCCGTCGCCTCGGGTCGGAGCATGGAGAGGATTGCAGCGGGGAAGGGGGCAGGTCCGAAGCCGTTCATGATGAAAGGTTCATCGTTGGCCGATGCGGATGCCGTTTGGGACAGCAAGCGCGGCCATGCCGACAAGCGCGCCGCCAGGTCGGCAAAGCCTGCTCCGCGGCCGAAGCGAGCCGCTGGTGCCTCAGCGGCGAAGATGCCCGACTTCATCCCACCACAGCTTTGCGCGACGCTCTCCCGGCCGCCGGCCGGGACGAACTGGGTTCACGAAATCAAGTTTGACGGTTATCGCGTCCAGTTGCGCGTGGAAGACAAGGACATCGCGCTTAGGACCCGCAAGGGTCTTGACTGGACGGAGAAATTTGGCGCCATCGCAAAGGAGGCCTCCAGTCTTCCCAACGTCATCATCGACGGCGAGATCGTAGCGCTTGGCGAGAACGGCGCGCCCGATTTTGCCGCACTGCAGGCAGCGCTGTCGGAGCGCCGGACGAAGGACCTGATCTACTTTGCCTTTGACCTGCTCTTCGCAAATGGCGTCGATCTGCGAAAGATGCCTCTCTCACAACGGAAGGAACGTCTGAGCGAGATGCTCGGCGAAGTCGATCGCGGCGAGCAAAATCTCATCCGCTATGTCGAGCACTTCAGCAATGGCGGCGACGCGGTGCTGCGTTCTGCCTGTCGCCTGTCGCTTGAGGGGATTGTCTCCAAAAAGGCCGATGCGACCTATGTTTCGGGGAGGACCGACACCTGGGCAAAATCGAAATGCCGCGCCGGGCATGAGGTGGTCATCGGCGGCTGGTCGACGACCAACGGCAAATTCCGGTCATTGCTCGTCGGCGTCAATCGCGGTGAACATTTCGCCTATATCGGCCGTGTGGGGACCGGATTCAGCGAGGCAAAGGTCAAGCAGCTGATGCCCAGGCTGCAGGAGATGAAAGCCGCGACGTCGCCGTTTACCGGCGATGGCGCACCGAAAAGGAATTCAACCGTCTTCTGGACGAAGCCGGAATTGGTCGCGGAAATCGAGTTCGCCGGCTGGACCGGGGGTGGCAATATCAGGCAGGCCGCCTTCAAAGGCCTGCGTGAAGACAAGCCCGCAAAAGACGTCGAGGCCGAGCGTCCAGCCGATCCTCAAGAGACGCCGATTGCCGACCCTGCCAAGGTGACTGGCAAGACAGGAAAAAGCCCGGTTGTCATGGGCGTCATCATTTCCAAGCCGGACAAGCCGCTTTGGCCGAATGCCGGCGACGGTCAGCCCGTCGACAAGCTCGATCTTGCAGAATATTTCGAGACCGTTGGCCCCTGGATGATCAGACATATCAAAGGTCGTCCCTGTTCACTCGTGCGCGCGCCGGATGGCTACGCCGGCGAGCAGTTTTTCCAGCGCCACGCAATGCCAGGCACATCCAATCTGCTGGAACTGGTAAAAGTCTTCGGCGACCACAAACCGTATCTGCAAATCGACCGCGTCGAGGGTCTGGCCGCGATCGCCCAGATAGGCGGCCTTGAGCTTCACCCCTGGAATTGCCAGCCGGGTCATCCCGAAATACCTGGCCGACTTGTCTTCGACCTTGACCCCGGTCCGGAAGTCCCTTTTGCGAAGGTGGTCGCGGCAGCCAAGGAAATGCGCGATCGTCTCGAAGATCTGGGCTTGGTGAGCTTCTGCAAAACCACGGGCGGCAAAGGCTTGCATGTCGTGACGCCATTGGCGGCCGAACGCAGCAAGAAGACATGGGCCGAGGCCAAGGCCTTCGCAAAGGCCGTCTGCATCCAGATGGCGGCAGATAGCCCGGATCTCTACCTCGTCAACATGGCCAAGAAGCTGCGGACATCCCGGATTTTTCTCGACTATCTCAGGAATGATCGCATGGCGACAGCCGTCGCCCCTCTCTCCCCTCGCGCCAGGGAAGGCGCGACTGTATCCATGCCGCTGACCTGGAGTCAGGTGAAGGCGGATCTCGATCCGAAAAAATACACCGTTCGCACGGTCCCGGGCCACCTGAAAAAGACCGTCGCCTGGGCTGACTACGACGATGGCGAACGGTCGATCAGCAGTGCCATCAAACGGATTGGTTCAGCAAAGCTCGCCGCATGACGACGTCGGTTCGCGCAAGAACGCCATGACAGCTGCGGCTACCGCGTCGGCTGCTTCTTCGGCCATATGATGTCCGCTTTCGATCGGTTGGCCCTTCAGTTCGGTGGTCCAGGGTCGCCAAACATCGAGCACGTTGCCGTAGAGTGCCTCAAGGTCATCGCGGGCGGACCAAAGCGCCAAGGTCGGGCACGCGACCCGGCGACCAGCTTTCCTGTCGTCGGCATCGTGCAATTGGTCGATGGCCAGACCTGCCCGATAGTCTTCAAGCATGCCGTGAACAACATTCGGATCGTGGATTGCGTCCTTGTAGTCGACATAGGCCTCAGCCCCCATGGACTCGGCTGAGCCGCCATACCATGCGTCAGGATCGGCCATGATTGCGCGTTCGGGCTTGTCCGGCTGTGCGAAAAAGAACCAATGCCACCAGAGCTTCGCAAAGCGGGCGTCGCAGCGTTCGAGGGCTTCCAGGATAGGGACGCTGTCCATGACGATCAGATGGCTGATCGCCGGCGGGTGATCCATGGCTGTTCGGAACGCTGTGTAGCTGCCGCGGTCATGGCCTGCGATGGCAAACCGGCGAAAGCCGAGATGTCCCATGAGAGCAATGCAGTCCCTGGCCTTGGCACGCTTGGAGGATCCAGCATGGTCCACGGCGTCCGCCGGTACCGAGGACTGGCCAAAGCCCCTCAGATCGGGGCAGACAACTGTGTGGTCGGCGGCGAGAAGTGGGGCTACCCGGTGCCAGGTAACGTGCGTCCGAGGATGGCCATGCAGCAAAAGAAGCGGCGGGCCTGAACCTCCATACCTGACTCGCAGTGAGGACTCGGGCAGATCCACAGTCTCTAGCTTGAATCCTTCAAACATCCGCTTCTTTGTCGTCAGACTGTGAAAACAAGTCCCCCATGTCCATCTTCAACCCACGCCGGTGAAATTGGTTTCGGGCATTTGTCCGTTTGGAGATCTCTCTCATTCCAATGGTTCGGCCGCGTTCCGCCAGCCCTGGCGCTGGCTTGCAGGTACGACGCCCGAGATCCAGCCTCCTGCCTCACCGGTCTCTGGGATTGCCCAGGGCGGGGTCGCGCGCTCGGGTGTAGCCCTCGACGCGAGGCAAACCGTCATCCATCCTGATGAACGGCAGTCGCATTTCCCAATAGGCCTGGGCTTGGGGATGGAACTTCTCGGGCGCGTCCATGAATCCGATCGAGATGTAGAACTCGTTTGGCAAGCCTTCATCGGTGTACCCAATCGAGGTGCCACATTCCGAACAGAAGGAGCGCACGACGCCCCTGGTTTTCGAGAATGTTTTTGGTTTTGGGCCGAGCCAATGGACCTGATCTGGACGATAGCCAATCCAGATCGTCAGTGGGCTGCCGATCGCTCGTCGGCAGTCATCGTCGTGGTCGAAACAAATCCAAAAGGGATCGCCACTGAATTCAGCTGTGATGGCTCCGCAAAAGCAATGCCCTCGATCAATCCGGGCCGGTTTTCTGATCGTCGTTCGGGGTTTGTCGTCCATGGTAATCTTCCGGCCAGCATGGTGGCGTAACGCCGCAGACGGCAAGCAGTTCCTTTGGACGTCACAGAGCCGCAGATGCGCGCAACCGGCGGGCTGCTCGTCAATATCATTTGAGGCAGATCAGGCCTTAATTTGTTGGGAACATTTTTTCAGGTCCGCACTTTGTTCGCCGTCTGATCAAAGGAGGCGACCTTGAAAACACGACGCATCGACAGGGAAAAGATCGAGAGGGCGGATCGAGAAGCCAAGTTGCTGTTGGAAGCGGAGCGGCATGCCAGGGAAGCCAAGACGGCGCGGCTTAGAGAACAGCGACAGTTGTTGGAGGCATCGATAGCGCAGACCCCGCCCGCGCCCGTAGCCGCAAAGCAGCCGCCCCGCCAACGAAAGCCGACGCGCAAGGTAATCGAGGTGGACTGACGGTTTGGTCAGTTGGGGCTTTTGCCAAGGTGGGGAGTTGATATGAGGGGATCCGGCAGCATGAATACCAAAGCGGTAAGTCCGGCCGTCGCCAAAGCGGCTGCTCGGCGTGCTGGATCGGGGTCTCATCACCGGTGCGTCCGACGACGATCCTGCGAGAGCCGCTGAAAAAGGCGCCGAGCGGGCCGAGAATGTGATCCAGCGAGTCCGGCTGGACACTTACGTCGGGAACAATCGCACGCGCGGACCGTTCCCCAAGCGATCTTCACGCTCAGGATTTGCTCTTGTTGCAGCGACCGGATGAAATTTTCAACGAGGCCTCGCAAACGGTTGGTGATCCCCTTGAGCGCGACGCCTTAGGTGGGGAGGCTGAGCTAACTGGCGATCGCGCCATCCCGCGTCGTCTGGTTGTCGTCTCGAACAGGCTGGGGAACATTCGCGATCTGTCGCAAGCCGGCGGACTTGCTGTAGGCATCGGGGATGCGTTGGCCGAGCGTGGAGGCCTGTGGCTAGGAGCAAGCGCCGAGTATCAGGACTACGCCGCGAGCGACGAACCGCTGATCCGCTTGGAACGCGTGGGAAAGATCGAGACGGCTGCGCTTACCCTGCCCTATGAGGAGTATTCGCTCTATTACAATGGCTATGCCAACAGCACGCTGTGGCCGCTTTTTCATTACCGACTCGACCTGGTGAACCACCGGGCAGAGTTTCTACACGCCTACCGGCAGATCAATGCGCGGTTCGCGAAGGCGCTCGCAGGACTGCTGTCGGGCAACGACGACCTGGTGTGGGTTCACGACTACCACCTTATCCCCTTGGCCGCCCAGTTGCGGCGGCTGGGAGTCCGGAATCGGATCGGTTTCTTTCTTCACATACCGTTCCCGCCGCCCGACCTGTTTGTAGCCACGCCCGACCATGAAGAACTCATCGATGACCTGCTTCAATATGACGTCGTGGGGTTCCAGACCGAAACGGACGTGGGGAATTTCCGGCGCTCAGTGCAGGCGGCCAACTCCATTACTTTTGATATCAATGGTTCGGCTGAGATGAACGGCCGCACGGTGTTATCGAGGTGTTTTCCGATAGGCATCGACGTCGATTCAATCGCACGCATGGCCAATGAGGCGGCGGAGGATGTGCAGATCGATTCCATGCGCCGCCAGATTCTGGGCCTCAAGCAAATCATCGGCGTCGATCGGCTGGACTACTCCAAGGGTCTCCCCGGCCGCATGCAGGCTTTCGCTCGTCTTTTGGAAAGGCATCCGGAACACGAGCGAGCGGCAACCTATTTGCAGATTGCGTCGCCGACGCGGGAGGAGGTCAGCGCCTATGCCGACATCCGGGCCCAGCTTGAGGCAACCGCCGGCGCGGTCAACGGAAGATACGCGGATTTGGCTTGGACCCCGATCCGCTACATCCACCGTGCCGTATCACGCTCTCGGCTTGCTGGCCTGTTGCGCGCTAGCCAGGTCGGATTGGTCACGCCCCTGCGTGACGGAATGAACCTCGTCGCCAAGGAATACATAGCCGCGCAGGACGAAGCCGATCCCGGAGTGCTGGTATTGTCGCGCTTTGCAGGTGCGGCCGAAGAACTTGCCGAATCCTTGATCGTGAACCCGTATGCGGTCGACGAGGTTGCCGATGCGATCGCAAAAGCGCTCGCGATGCCGCTTGACGAAAGAATTGCAAGGCATAGTGCACTGCTCAAGCGCATCACGCGCAATGACGCAGCAGAATGGCGGCGGTCATTTCTCGCCACGCTCGCGGGCGAGAACTAGCGCCTGGCATCGATGCCTGAATCCGTCCGTGTGTCACGCGTTCCCACACGGTCATAGCCCGGCCATAACCCGGCTGGCCGGAGCAGTTCGAAAGGCCTTGAAGCTGATCATGTACCTTGTCAGCCCGCATCAGAAACTTTTCGCTCATTGACGGAAGCGCGATAGCCCGCCTCAATCGGTGGACTATCGAAGGCTCCAGGGAACACACCGCCGGTCCGGTCGTTTGGGCTCTGATAGGAGATCTGCGATGACGAGGAACCCCACGCGAAAGGACAGTGATCTCTCTGAACAAGAGGCAATCAAGTTGGCCGAAGCCACCGACGTGTCACCCGGGCAGGCCAAAGAGCTTGCAGCCGAGCACGGCAAAGACGGCGCCAAGAAGGAAGCAAGAAATTACAAGGCGGAGGGCTGACTATGGCGGCCAGTGGATCCGCAAACGACAGAGACGCACGAGCCACTCTCTACGCACAAGGCGTACTGGAAGCCGAGCGTAAAGCGCGGGAAGAGAAAACGGCGCGATTGCGCAAAGCCCGTTTGGCGCGCGAGGAGATCAATCCGCCTGCACCCGAGCGGAAACCGGCAGTGCCGAATGCGCCAAAGCGGGCCGCCAAACCAGGCAGCCGAAAAGGTGGAGAAGATTAGCTTCAGCTTCTTCGGCTGTGCCGGCGGCACGCGTCGGGGAAGGGCAGACCGTGCGGTCGATCTGCACGATAAATTTGTACCTCATCGAACGACACAAAGGAGTCCAGTGATGACGGAGCATGTGTCCCGGAAGGAAGAACAGCGTGGCACCCGAAATGTACTCGGGTGGGGCGTCGTCATTGCGGCTGTGATCTTCGTCGCCCTGCTAGCCTTCTTTGTGTTCATACCCCTTTCAGGCGGATCGTGGCAGACATCGCCAGTAAAGCGCACCCCGGAACAGAACCAAGGCGGCAATGCCCCCGCCGAGACATCACCCGCGCCCGGCGTTAAAAAGAACCCGCAAGAAAATACCGAGATGCCAGGGCAGCAGTGATCGACCTTGGGCTGCGACCCAAGTTGGCCCTGATCTTCCTGATCGTCTCATCGGCGTCATGATGGGATCAGGGCCTTCTGGGCGCAGGAACCGCTGAGCTATTGAGACTGGGGTTTCGCCCACATCGAGCGCAGAAAGATTACCGCAGCAGCATCGGTCTGGCGAACGAGGCGATGACGCCATCGTGGAACTCGAGGCACATCAAGATGCCTAGCTGCAGGCCGTTCAGTTGGGATTTTTCAGCTGCTTTGACAACAGCAGTTGCTGCTGCAGCTCAAGGGCGAGCTTCAACAGCCGTTCAGGTGTTTCCTCTTCCGCGATTTCGTCGAGCAGCGCTGCGAGTGCGTCGCCCTCAACAGGATCGCGGAATGAGTCAGGTTTGGTTTGCGGAGGTTTGGCCACGAGGATTTCTAGCAGGAATGCGGCCGTATTTGCAAGACGAAGCGAAGCGCTCTTGGGGACGGGTACCGTAGCGGGGGCGGTCGACAGGGCGGCCTGCGGCAAACTATCGGACAATCTTAATTCATGATGCCAGACCTGTCGTTGCGGAGCACCTCCTCCATGAGCGTGTTGAGCCATTCGCTCAAGGGAAGGTCATGCCGCGTCGACAACCGCTCCTCCAGCGCCGCCTTCAATGTCCGTTCGACGAGGCGATCGGCCGCCTGTGGGTCGCCCAGCAGCAGCCGCGCGGACAGCCTCAGTTTTGGAAGAGCGCGGAAAACATTGTCTTCACCAAGCGCTGTTGATTGCGCGGCGAGGATCCCGGCAACCGTCCTGAACCCGGCCGGCTTGGAGAGGTTTTGGGTGTATCGGAACCGCTCCGGCAGGGTGATCTGATCGTTTCCGGAGAAGAATACGAACGGGATGCCTCTGTCCGTCAGCTCGTCGGCGAGGGGAAAAACAGTCTCACCGTTGAGGTCGATGTCCAGCACCGCCCCATCCGCTGAATCGATATATCGTCGAGCCCGGCTGACTGACGACACCGGCCCCAAAACGGTCGCCCCACAATCGCTGAAATAAGAGGCAAGTTCGCTTGCCAGCAAGAATTCGTCCTCGACGAGCAGAATTCGCATGCCTAATAACATAGCAGCCCTCCGGGCTTTAAACGGCGGTCGCGTCCATCGGTTCCGTGGCGATCGGCGGTGCGGGATGGGAATTCGACCAGGAACGGTTTACACATTGGATCGAAATCAGCGCTGCCGCGTTGCATTTCACTGAAGCAGGACAATTGATGCAAAAGCTGCCGAGGTTCCCCATAGTCGGTATTGGCGCCTCTGCGGGCGGCATTGCCGCCATGGAGGGATTTTTTCGCGGGATGCCGTCTTCGAGCGGGATGGCGTTCGTGATCGTCACGCATCTTAGCCCCGAACGGGAAAGTCTGCTGCACGAAGTGATTGCGCTTTACACCGGAATTCCGGTTCGTGTCGCTGAAGATGGAATGGGTATCCATCCTGACACCGTCTACGTGATGCCGCACAACGCGATCCTCACCATCGAAAATTCCAGCCTAAAGCTGCGCCAACCGAATTCCGTGTCCAGGGAGCGCAAGCCCATCGATATCTTTTTCAGCGCGCTGGCCGAGGATCAGGGCGAATACGCCGTCGGCGTCGTCCTGTCGGGCGGCGATTCCGACGGTACGTTGGGCATCAAGGCAATCAAGGAGAATGGCGGCCTGACGCTGGCGCAACTCTCCGACGAGTCGGGTCCGAGCAATCCCGACATGCCGCGCAGCGCGATCAGTTCCGGTCTGATCGATATCGCCATCCCAGCCGATGAGATGGGTGCGAAACTCATGGAATTTGCCCACAGCTTTGAACTGCTCGACGAGCTTGAAGCTGACGATGGCAAGGCCAGTGCTTTGAAACTCCGCAAGGGCCAGGAGGAAATCTACGCGATCCTGCGCAGCCATTCGGGACATGATTTCTCGGGCTACAAGGCCAAGACGTTCTTGCGTCGCGTCAGGCGACGCATGCAAATAACGCAGAACACCGCGATCGATGCCTATATAGAGTTGCTTCGTTCAAATGCGGAGGAAGTGCGGTCGCTGTTTCGCGACCTGCTGATCAACGTGACAAATTTCTTCCGCGACACGGACGCTTTCAAGACCCTGGAAGAAACCGTCATCCCCAAACTTTTCGAAGGCAAGGACGCCAACGATACGATCCGCGTCTGGGTGCCCGGCTGCGCAACCGGCGAGGAAGTCTTCTCGATCGGAATGCTGATGCGCGAGCATATGGATACACTTTCGGCTGTGCCGCGCATCCAGATTTTCGCCACGGACATCGATGACGCGGCGTTGGGCATCGCACGTTCGGCGCGCTATCCGGAGTCATTGCTTGCGGGCGTTTCGCCTGAACGTCGCGAACGCTTCTTCAGCAATGACGGCACAAGTTTCATCTTGAGCAAGAGCGTACGTGATCTCTGCATCTTCTCGGCGCACAGCGTCATCCGTGATCCACCCTTCTCGCGCATGGACATGGTGTCGTGCCGGAACCTGCTGATCTATTTCGGCCCCGATGTGCAAAAGCAGGTTATTCCGACCTTCCACTATTCGCTGAAGCCCGGCGGCTATCTGTTCCTTGGCACCTCCGAGAGCATAAGCCAGCATGCCGATCTGTTTGCACCGGTCGACAAGAAACAACGGATATTCAAGGCACGAGAACATACGGCGCCGCCGCGGCTGCCGATCTTGTTGAATGCTGCGCCTGCAAGCAACTTTTCCAGCGCCAATGACACACATGCCCGCCGCGGCTTGTCTTATTCCCTAAGGCAAACCGTTGAAGCGCAGGTTCTCGAACGCTTCGCTCCGGCTCACGTCGTCGTCAATGGTGATGGAGATGTCGTCTATTACTCGGTCCGAACCGGCAAATATCTCGAGCCGCCGCAAGGGGTGCCGAGCAGACAATTGCTCACAATGGCACGCAGCGGCCTGCGTCTGGAATTGCGCGGCGCTTTGCGGGAAGCCGCCGAGGGCCGGCGCACGGTTGTGCGCGAAGCGATAGCCATTGAAGAAGATGAAGATCGTGTCCAATTCGTCACATTGACGATCGAGCCCTTGACTGATCGCGGCAGCGGCGAGCCGCTGTTTCTCGTCCTGTTCGAGCCGGTGGGCCAGCCGCAGCCGCGGCTGGAGGCTCTAAAGGTTCGACAGCCGGTGGCATCTGGGATTGCTGATTTCGAACGCGAGCTCCGCGATACGCGCGAGCGCCTGCAATCGACGATCGAAGAATATGAGACCGCGTTGGAGGAGTTGAAATCTTCCAATGAGGAACTCGTCTCGGTCAACGAAGAAGCCCAGTCCTCCAATGAGGAGCTCGAGGCCTCCAAGGAAGAAATGCAGTCCCTCAATGAGGAATTGAACACCATCAATGCCGAACTGGTTTCCAAGATCGAGGATCTCGATCGTGCCAACAGCGATCTGAAGAACCTGTTCGAGAGCACACAGATCGCGACTGTTTTTCTCGATACCAAGCTGGTTATCCGCAGCTTCACGCCGGCGGCGTCTTCGTTCTTCAACTTGCTGCCGACCGACATCGGAAGACCGCTGACCGATCTTGCCAGCCGGCTCGATTATCCGCACCTGCGCGACCATATTGCCCAGGTTTTCAGGGCCGGCGAGATGATCGAGCACCAGCTGCCGCGCGATAGCAACGGCATCCACTATCTCGTGCGGCTGATCCCCTACCGCGACAGCGCGCGGAAAATCCAGGGCGTGGTGGTGACCTTTGTCGATGTGACGACCATGGCTGAAGCCGAAGCCCACCAGCGGGTATTGATCTCGGAACTCAACCATCGGGTCAAGAACATGCTGGCTGTTACGGTCAGCATTGCCAGTCAGACCCTGAAAAATGCTCCCTCTTCGGAGGCTTTCGCCGAAGCGCTCATCGGTCGCCTGCGCGCCATGGCGCGGGCCTACGGAGTGCTCTCGCGCGAAAGCTGGAAAGAGGTCTCGGTCGAGGAAATCGTGCGGCAGGAAGTCGAGCCGTTCGGGCTGGAACGCATCAACACCACAGGCGAGGACATTCGGCTCAAGCCTCAGCAGGGCCTGTCGCTTGGCATGGTGATCCATGAACTTGCCACGAATGCTGGAAAATATGGCGCCTTGTCCGTGCCAAACGGCGTGGTGTCCGTGACTTGGTCGGCGTCGGATCACGGTTTTCAGCTCGAATGGTTAGAAAGCGGCGGTCCCGCTGTCAGTCCGCCTGAGAAGACGGGATTTGGTCTTTCGCTGGTGAAGGGCGAAATTGAGTATCGGCTTGGCGGAAATTTTGAAACATCTTTCGGTTCCGATGGTTTGAGCTTGCGGATTGAGTTTCCGTTTGATCATCGGGAGAGCGAAACGTGACTGCATCTCGTATCCTTGTAGTCGAAGATGAATGGCTGGTCGCGGAGGAGCACCGCGCAATCCTGGAAGAGGCCGGCTTCGCCATCGCCGGGCCAGTGCCGTCCGTTGCTCGCGCGAAAAAGCTGATCGAGAGTGAAGTCATATCTGCTGCGGTCCTGGACATTGGTCTCGGCGGCGAGACCAGCGCTGCCCTTGTCCCTCTTCTAGCGCAACGCGGAATTCCGTTTGTTTTCGTCAGTGGGTACACGGCATCCGACATCCCGCAAGATTTGCGTCATCACAAGATGCTGTCAAAACCCGTGTGGGCTGCCGCGCTGGTCGAGGCCGTGCGAAATATGCTCGGTGTTCAACCGACAGCTTTGGCAAGACACCAGGACAGCGGAACGGTGCCAACCCAACGAGAAGCCCGGTAACTGCACAAAGACACTGGTTTTTCATCAGATATGCGACGACATTCGGGTCCAGGCCCGAGACGACGTCGCCGGCAAGTGCCTGCGATCCGGCCGGCACGATTGGCATGCTCCCGGTCTGGCGTATTCCAGAGCTGGGCGAAACTTCGCGACCGCGCGACGATTGGTCAGGCGATGAGCCTAGCAAACAACGGGCAGTTCGCCCTCGGTTTGCTTCGCGTCGAATAGGACGCCAAGGCCGTAAGTGACGGCGCCAGCGGCAATCATCTCTGCCAACGCTGCGTTTGACACCGGGCAATGCGGCATGACCGCCTTGATCGCGAGTTCGGCATTCGCGATCGACACGAAATCGTGCCGTCGCTTACGGGTCTCCAGATATTGTTCGATCAACATCTGCAGTCGCCTTCTTTCTATTTCATCGCCAGCCATTGGTTCCTCCTGTAGACAGTCTGAAAGCCCACCACGCCTAAGGAGCGGTGGCCTTGGCGGCCCTTTTTGAGGACCGTGGACTCTAGTGAGGCGGGCAGCGTTGCTGACCAGGATGTCGAGACCGCCGAGGGGCGTTGCTGCTTCATCGGCCAGCTTTCTGCAAAAGGCCTCATTGCGGATATCGCCGGCAAGCCTTTTGACCTGCCGCTTTTATTAGGTCCACCAGTTCGTCGGCGTCTTCCTGTTCTTCGGGGAGGTAGCCGAAAGCAACGTCCGCACGCTCGCGCGCGAATGCAATCGCCGCCGCACGACCAATACCGGAATCGCCGCCGGTTATCAGCGCTTTGCGGCCGGCAAGCCTGCCTGATCCTTTGTAGGTCGTTTCGCCGTGGTCCGGGCGCGGCACCATCTTGCTGGCCAAACCCGGCCACTTCTGTTCCTGTGGCTTGAAAGACGGCTGGTGATATTGCGTCACCGGATTCTGTTTGAGCATCGGGCTCGCAGGGCCTGCTTTAGCAGGCACTGTTCCCGTATCGGCTGACGCCGTGGAAGCATAAGCGGCGAGAATTCCTCCCGCCATGCTTCCGACGACAAGTCTACGCGCTGCGTCTGGTACATTGTCATGCTGGTCATGGTTCATCATGGGCTCGCTTTGACGGCAGGTGACCATTACGGAAGTGGCACCTAACCGGCCGTCGACGCGAATGTTCCCTTGTGATTGCAGTGAGGTGTGGGTCGCCTTGCCCGTCTCGGCCGTGAGGCCGCATCACCACTTTGACACAACCTCCTGATTGTCGCGAAACGTCTTGTAGAGATCCGGCCCTGCTTTCAGATCGGTCCGGTGGGTAATCACAAGGAGCGGTCGATTGCGCCGTTCTGGACCATGGCCAATAAAGGTTCCAGGTAGCGTTGCGTATGCGTCTGGCCCATCCGGAAAGCCGGTCCCTTATTCATCGCCGCCAAACGGGATGTGATCGACCAGACCAACATAGACGCCGGGAACCGAGATGGTGCCGCCCCTGCGGCAGCGATAGATTGCCTCGCGCAGCACATGCGGCCTTGGGAATGCCAGCCCTTTTGATGACGCGAATATTGGCTCAGTCGCTGGACGCCGACCCCGGCTCGGCCATCCTACGGTGCTGTTCGGCCAAGGTGCCTGCCGGCGTGACATGCGCGGCGGCGACCTGCAGCTTGTTTTTCCAACCGCTGACGACCTGTTCATCACCGGCCATCATCGCCTCGTAACCCGTCTTGGCGACATCGGCCGGATTGTCCTTTTCATCGGAGCCGACCTTGGTATCCATCATTTCAGCGCGCTCGAAGAATCGCGTCTGCGTGGGGCCAGGCATCAGCACGGTGACCGTCACGCCGCTATCTTTCAGCTCATGGCGGAGCGCGATCGAGAAGGAATCGATGAACGCCTTCGTGCCGTTGTAGACGGCCTGGAATGTGCCGGGCATGAAGCCGGCGATCGATCCGGTGAACAGGATGCGCCCGCGACCTCGCCGGGCCATCTTGGCTCCGAGCTCATGCGCCAGATAGACCGTTCCAGTGACATTGGTGTCGATGATCCGGCGGACTTTTCGCCAGTCCTGGTCGACGAAGCCGTTGCCGAGCCCGCGTCCCGCATTGAGAAACAACAGGTCGATATCGCGATCGCCGATCTGGGAGATCAACCGATCGGCGCCCTCGACGGTCGCCAGATCGGCCTCAATGGCTTCGACCGTTACATTGTGGGTCTCAAGTGCCTCTGCCGCCTGCCGGATAGCCGGCTCGTCGGCGGCGATGATCAGGTCGTAACCGTCTTTAGCGCACAGCTTTGCGAGTTCCCTTCCGATGCCACTCGAGGCGCCGGTCACCACAGCGAGTTTGGCGTCCGTCATCATATCCTCCATCTTCGTGCCATCGGAACCACGAGCGGGCACAATTGTTCCGCGGCGTTTGGGCTGGATTGATCGTGCGCTGTCATCACGGTCAGGCGACGGTCGTCATCGCGGTCGTTGCGCGCGTTCATGGATGGGCCGTTGCGACAAAAACCGTTCTACGCCATGAGAACTCGCCATGGCCTACCTTCAAAAGGCCCACCAACGCCTGGATTGAGTACTCAGAACGGCGATGAGCCTAATCAGTTGAAGTTGGAACAAGTGGCCCGGCTGGAAGTTCGAACCGTGCAGCGTTGTTGCCCTCCCATGTTGATGCTGCGCGATCGGGTCATCCCCTCAGCCCGATCTGCCCGCGCTTCTCCGCGCCAAAGAGAAGCGCGGGCCCGCCCTCTTTCACGGCTGTCCGGGATGGAGCGTTTTGTTACGTGGGACTAGCCGACCTCACAGGCTCGTCGTCGGTTTCGTTTGACGAGCTCTCCGAGCGCTCTAGATCATTGATGCCGGACGCAGTTGGTTCGGGCCGGGGAGGAAATCCGCGTGGCGCATCCAACGCGCGCTGTACCCCATAACGACCGTCATTTTCCGGTTGGCTGCCTGTGCTTGCTTCTGATTCTAGCCGGGTTGGCCGGATGCTCGTCTTCCAATCAGGTGGCGCAGCAATCACGAACAGCGGCCTCCGCGGCACAGACCGTATCGATGGTGCTGGATGCCTGGGTGGAGGGAGCGGCACCGTCCGCCTATGCCACGGCCGCACTGCACTCGGTCGGAAAAACGCTGGCCGATGTCGAGGCGCAAATTCGATCGGCCGAGACCGCTGAACCAGCCGGGCGAGCAGGACTGACGGCAGCAGTCAACAGTTTGTCGGTGGCGGTGGCGCATGCCGAGGCGGGATTGCGGGTGAACAATCGCACTGAGGTGGAAAGCGCACAACAGGATCTTCGGGCGGGCATGCGCTCGCTCGCCGCCGCTTACACCAGCGCTTTCGGACCAAAGCCGTGAAGAAACTTCTGGAAATATCGCTTGGCGTCGTCACCAGTGTCGGAGGTTTCCTCGAAGTCGGGTCGATGGCTACGGCGGCGCAGGCGGGTGCCGCCTTCGGATTCCAGCTGATCTGGGCCATAGTTCTCGGCACCATATGCATCATCTTTTTGGTTGAAATGGCCGGTCGGTTCGCCGCGATGAGCCATCACACGATCTCAGAGGGCATTCGTGAAAGATTTGGGTTCAACGTCTTCCTATGGACGTTGCTCGTCGTCCTTCTCGTCAATTTCATGGTGCTGTCCGCTGAGATCGGCGGTGTGGCCATCGCACTCGAACTTGCCACCGGCATAGGCTTCCAGTGGTGGGCACTGCCGGTGGCGTTGCTGGCATGGTTGCTGCTGTGGAAAGGCACGTTTGGCTTTATCGAGAAAGGCGTTTCGGTCCTCGGCCTCGTGACGCTGTGCTTCGTGGTTGGTGCGGTGATGTTAAAGCCCGACTGGACAGCGGTCGCTGGCAGCGCCGTGCCTTCGCTGCCGGCTCACGATGCCATCAATTACTGGTTCATGGCGGCCAGCATTCTCGGCGCGTCGATATCGCCTTATCTTTTCATGTTCTATTCCTCGGGAGCTATCGAGGACAAATGGGATGAAAGCCACCTTGGGGCCAATCGTGCCATCGCCGGGCTGGGCATGACCTTTGGTGGGACCATTTCGATCGGCGTGTTGATCGTCGCTGCTCTCGTTCTCGCGACGCGCGGCATCGACCAGGTGGACGACTATCACCAACTGCCGTTGATGCTGATCCCTATATTCGGCTTCTGGGGGTTCGTTCTATTCGTTGCCTCGCTCGCCATTGCCTGTTTCGGCGCCGCACTCGAAGTCGGGTTGCAACAGGCATATCTGGTGGGACAGGGCTTTGGCTGGACGTGGGGTGAGGATCGCAAGCCGCGCGATGATCCGGGCTTCAGTGCCGTCTATACGGCATCATTGTTTTTGGCCGCCATTCCGATCATGCTTGGCCTAGACCCACTGAGGCTGACCATCTTTTCCATGGCGGTAACGGCGGCGAGCCTTCCGCTGACGGTAGTTCCATTTCTCTTCCTGCTGAATGACGAACGCTATGTCGGCGAACGTCGCAACGGCATCATTTCGAACGCCGCCGTTGTCTTCATTATCGCGCTTGCCTTCGTGCTCGCCGTGGTGACGATTCCGCTGCAGATATTCGGAGGCACATGATGGAATTGATGCGTGATCTCCTGGACAAGCAGGTGTTCGACCGCCGGCGGGTCAAGATCGGCAAGGTCGACGGAGTGGTGGCCGAGTTGCGGCGGGGCAAACCACCAAGGATTGTCGCGATAGAACTCGGCTCCATCACTTTGGCGCGCCGCCTTGGCGCGCGGCCCGGGGAATGGATGGCGCAACTGGCGAAGAGGGTGGGTGGCAAACGCCACGCCGAGCCACACAGGATTGCGTGGAAAAAGGTGCAGGACAACGGGCTCGACATCGAATGTGACATCGAGGTGGGCGAGACGTCGATTTTCGCCTGGCAGGACTGGTTGCGCGATCATGTCATCGGGCGCATCCCAGGAGCGTGATGATGAGGACAGTCAACCTCGAACATCTTGCCGGGCGACGCGTGCTCTCGCAGCGTGGAAAGAGCATCGGTCACATCGAAGAGATTCTCGCCGAACAGCGTGGCGACGAGCTCGTCGTTACTGAATTCCACGTTGGCATCTACGCCGCGTTCGAGCGTCTGTCGGCTTCGACCATCGGCATCGCGATGCTCGACCTGTTTCGGCTGCGCCGTCGCGACGGCCTGTACCGCATTCCCTGGGATAAACTCGATATCTCCGATCCGGCGCGACCGCGGCTGCTATGCCCGATGACCGAGCTTCCCGGATGGAAAGGGCAAAAGGACCTTCGGGAGTAGATGGCTACGGCTGGGAGGGCTAAGGCGCCGGCGTTTTGCCGGCGAACAGCCGTTCGTGCAGATGGCGCCTCCGCAAAGATTACTGCAGGTTCTTGCGAAGGAAGATGCGGGCGTGTCCTGGAATAACGAATTCGACTTTGCCGAATTCCTCAAACCCATGAAGCCGGTAAAATTGAGGCGCCTGGAAACTGCTCGTCTCGACGACGGCTCTCTTACATCCACGCCTAACGGCTTCCTCCTCAATCGCCATAAGAAGCTGTGATCCATAGGATCGGCCACGCAATTTTTCAGGCAAGAAGAACATGTCGAGAAACAGGAGCCCCAGTTCCGTTCTGCCCCAAATTCCACCCCAGATCTTTCCCGAGGGGTCGGTAAGCTCCGCGCCGATCACTGCCCGGTCATCGATTCCGGTTTGTTCGATGTTGTGTCGATAGAGCGCAGCGGCCGCCTGCGTTCGTGCATCCCCGTTGTGAGCCAGAGCGATTGTAAATCCTTCGGATCGAGCCGGCATGCGTTCTGCTCCTGCGTCGGAATGGTCTTGAGATTCAACCGTCAGATTAACATCAAGGCGGCCGGTTCGCTCGCAGCTCTGATCGCCGCTTCTGTTGTAACCGTCTTGCCCACATTCCGCATCGCGATCCGCGTCGGATGCATGCAGCCGCGCCCAACATATCGCTTTGGTGTTGAACAAAGCCCATCCTGCCCTTGTCAGGTCTCATCACAATTCGTGCGCCGTCAAGAGTGTCCACCTCGACGAAGGCTGCTGCGGATCACAATCCATTACGCCGGGAACAATGAGAAAAACCTGTCGTTGGGAAAGCGATCGCAATTCGGCGATTCAAACACGGAGACTCCAATGTTGAAGAAAATTCTAGCCGCGTCGGTGCTAACTATTGCCTTGGCCGGTTCCGCCTTGGCGCAGACAAATGGAACGGGTGCTGGCGGCACGGCTGGCACGGGTAATGGAACTGGCACTGGAACTGTTGGCAGCGGCGGCGCCGCTGGCAATGGCACTGGCAGCGGGAATGCGGCCGTGCCAACCGATCCGAATTCCACAAACTCGACTACAAAATCGAACGGCATGACCGACCGTTGCAAGGACGCCGCAGGCAATGACATCGATAACAACACTGCAAGTGGCGCAACGACCTCGACCGTGCAAAATTGCAACAAGTAGCCGATGGACCTAGCGGCTTCGGCCGCCCGAAGGCCCGCCATCAAGACAATGGCGGGCCTTCGAACACGTGCCTCGCATGCTGCCTGGATACATAGGAGCACATGTGTCCAAAGAGAACCGGCGGGCCAAACTCGATCGCTTAGCAGCCTCCATTCCGAAGCACGAATTCGAATTCCTAATGAAGATTGCAAAGCTAAGCCGTCATGACTTACTTGGCCTGATCGCTAAACACGATGGCGGCAGGGACAAGGTCTATAGCGACCTTGCGGCCCACTTGGCCGCAACTGAGGCCGCCCCGGAGCCCGGACATGAGGCGGCAGCTGACGACGGCCAAACAGCTGGAGCATCTCCTGCCAGGAACTCGCCCGCCGGCAAGTAGCGGCGAAGATCATTTCGGTGCCAGCCCTGACGCTCCACGGAAGCGACCACCGTGTCGTCTTCCAAAGTCTTCGAATGGGTTGGACGAGCATTTCACCGCGCCTTACCGACGAGTACTGCTGGATACGGCAACCGATAGGCGCTTTAAGGCCGGCTGCCATTCAGCTTCATCGGACATGCCGGAACCTGAAGCGCCGCCGCGCATTTCGTCTCCAAGCATGACCGATCTTGCGGTAATCGCCAGGGAGAAATCCAAATGCAAACTTCAGGCGCAACTTCACAGCAAAACCTTGGCCGATTGGCCATAGAACCGTTTTCCGGCACGGTGACGGTGCGGTTTTCCGACGCCATCGTCGCAGCTACGGAGCGGGCGAAGGTCCTGCGTGAAGACGGGCACGAGCCCGTTTTCTATATCCCCTTCGAGGACATCTATTTCGATCTTTTCGAAAAGACCGACACCACCACCCGGTGCCCGCTCAAAGGCACCGCAAGCTACTGGCGTGTCCACGCCGTCGGCAGTTCTTCCGATGATTTCATGTGGGCCTACGAAACGCCCGATGCGGCTGCTCTGGCTATTGCAGGTCACGGCGCTTTCGATCCGGAAAAGGCCCGTATCGATGTCGACCCTGCCGAGGACAAGCGACACACGCCACATATCGTCGAATAGGTTTCATCAGGCAGAGTCAATCACGGTAACGACAGGCGCGATGAGCAGTTTCTACCAGGCGGCAAAGATTGCGGAGGAGGTTCACGCGTCGCAGCGCGATAAGACCGGGCGGCCCTACATCGAGCATTGCCGCCGTGTCGTCGACGCTGTCGAGACAATCGATCAGAAGACTGTTGCCTACCTTCATGACGTTCTGGAGAAAGGCGAGGGCTGGACCCGCGCCAAGCTCGAAGAAGCAGGCTTCGAACCGACAATTACCGCGGCGGTCGATGCCATGTCGCGCAGGCCGGATGAGGAGTATTTCGCCTTTGTCCGGCGGGCTGCGTCGAACCCAGTGGCGCTCCCCGTAAAACGCGCCGATCTGGAGGACAACATCTGGCAGTCGAGGCAGGTCGGAGCGTCGGCGGCCAAATATGAAGAGGGCCTTCGCATACTTGACCAGGAGTTCTCCCGACAATAGTGCGCGCCCGGCGCTGGCATTGCATCTGCCGAGGCAGCCATCGCCTGCGAGAGCTTGCGGCGCACAGCACGTTTCGGCTCTCCTGGCCGTCAGTTTTTCCGCGCCGGCGTGCGCCTGAGGGTCCTCGCCTGGACCATGGAACGTGTGTTCGGGTCAAAGCTCCTCCGGAGATGGACCGCAGCGTCTCGAAAAGGAGTAACGGCCCGGCTCGGAATCAGGAACTCCTCCGGCACCGGTGCGTTGACCAGCAAGCCGGGACGAGTTCCCGGCCTCCGCGGGTGGCGGGCGAGCCGCCGCCGGACCCGAACTTCTGCACAATGAAAGGTAAGGCCATGGGCTTCTTTTCGAAGGACATCAAGACACTCGACGATCTCTTCGTGCACACGCTGCGCGACATCTATTACGCCGAAAAGCAGATCGAGAAAGCGCTGCCGAAGATGATCGGCAAGGCAACCGATCCGCAATTGAAGGCCGGATTCGAAAAACACCTTGAGCAGACCAAAGGCCATATCGAGCGCGTCGAACAGGTGTTCGAATTGCATGGCGTCAAGGCCAAGGAGGTCAACTGCCCGGCGATAGACGGCATTCTCGAAGAAGCCGACGATGTGAGCGGCGACGTCGACGACAAGGAGGTCCTAGACGCGGCACTGATAGCGTCGGCGCAGGCGGTCGAACATTATGAGATGACCAGATATGGCACGCTCATCGCCTGGGCCAAGCAGCTTGGCCGCAGCGACTGCGCCAACGTGTTGGCCAAGAACCTGAAAGAAGAGCAGGCGACCGATCGCAAGCTCACCGAAATGGCGGAAAGCAAGATCAACATGCAGGCTGCCGAGTAGACCGTCCCAGGTCATGATGAGATCTGGTTGAAATCTCATCATGACCTAACCCTGTTGAAGCATGATTTTTCCAAAACCGGCACCAGTGCTGCGTTGAGTCGATCTCCATCGTTGTCCACGGAACTTTCATGACGGGCGAATCTGCCATCTCTCGCGATCTGCCGACGAGTGTAAAATCGTCTTTCGGCGTGGCGTTGAGCACGGCGCCGATGGAAGCAAAGGCTGCCGACACGTTGCCGGCCGATGCTGGCCGGTGGCAATACGAACCCAAATGGGACGGGTTCCGCTGCCTGGCCTTTAAAGCCGGCGCGGCCGTGGAGTTGCGTGCAAAATCCGGCAAGCCGTTAGGGCGGTATTTCCCGGAAGTCGTCGCGATGTTGCATGAACTGAAAACAAAAGAGTTCGTGGTCGATGGTGAGATCGTCATCGAAATTGCAGGCTCTCTTTCTTTCGACGCCTTGCAGATGCGGCTGCATCCGGCGGAAAGCAGGATCCGGAAACTGTCGGTCGCGACGCCGGCAAAGCTGATCCTCTTTGACATGTTGGCGACCTCCGAGGGCGCCTTGATGCAGCAGCCGCTCTCGGTTCGGCGCGCTGCACTCGAACTGTTCGTGAAGTCGGCCGGGCGAAAGGATCTCGAACTGTCTCGGGCAACGCGTGATTTGGCGGCGGCAGGCAGATGGCTTGGCCAATCCGGACAAGGTTCGACCGACGGGGTCGTTGCCAAGCTTCTCGATGATGAATATCGGCCCGGCGAGCGCGCCATGGTCAAAGTCAAGCGCCTGCGCACGGCCGATTGTGTCGTCGGAGGGTTCCGCTACCTGGCGAATTCGCGTGAAGTCGGCTCCCTGTTGCTTGGCCTGTACAATGACCAGGGGCAACTCGACCATGTCGGGTTCACTTCGACGATCGCCCGGGAGGACAGGGCCAAGCTTACGCGACAACTTGAAGCTTTGCGATCGGCTCCTGGCTTTACGGGAAAAGCGCCGGGCGGTCCCAGTCGGTGGAGCACGGAAAGAAGCGGACAATGGGAGCCATTGCGGCCCGAACTGGTGGCGGAGGTGCGGTTCGATCATGTCACCGGCGATCGTTTCCGTCATGGCACCAAATTTCTGCGATGGCGTCCTGACAAAAGCCCGAAGCAATGCACGTTCGAACAGATACTTGGAAAATGAGGCTTGGCGAGGCGTCGATAGGTCCACACCATCGAGACCAAATCCGTCAAGCATTCGGCGCAGCCAAATCCAGTCGCATTTCACTGGCGATCTTGAACCCGGCGGCGAGATAAACGCCTTTGCAGGAGGATGCCGGACCAAACCCGTTGTTCAGTCTGTCACCACGCCTCGCTTTGGCGGATCACGGTTCTCGTCCGGATTAGGAACTGGCACTTCGTCGGGAAGAAGATCCGGCTCAGGCTCGCGTATGTCCGGCGTCCACGTCGGCGCATCCACTGGCGGCTCTTCGGTTGGCTCTGGTTTGGGGGGCACATCTATTCTCCGGGTTTCGCTTGGGCGTGGGGTTCGGCCCGCCACCGGTCGCGCGTCGCCGCGTCTGGAGGCGAAAGGGTCTTTTCACACCCCATGTATTTTTACCGATGGCCAGCGGTCCTGGGGCTTGTCGGCGCCCGATCAGAGTCCTGCGTTCCGGCTCCTTTGAGCGCAATGTTGGCATCCGCTGCCTCTGGCTCTTTGAGGACTGCCCTGTCGACGTTCTTGATCTCGGCCATAAGGCATCGTCCTTGGTGGCCAACGGGCAACCGCGAGAATTGTTCCGAGCTATTAAGGGCGGCTGGAGCTGCTGTGCGGACCTTCTGGCTGGGCAGTTATCAACTATGCTGTCTTGCGTTTCGGTGAGGCTCTCTTTGTGGATCTCGCCAGCCCTTCCTGTTTGAGGCTCTTCTTCAGCACCTCAGCGAGGTTGATGACATTCTCCTGTGGCCTTGGTGCGGGCTTCGGCAGCTTCTTGCCTTTGCGCTTTGCATCGATCATGGCGATCAGCGCGTCTTCATAGGTGTCTTCAAATTTCGAGGGATCGAAGGTCGTCACTTTTTTGTCAATAAGCATGCCGGCGATTTCGAGCAGATCGGGGTCGTATTTCTGCTTGGCCAATCCATCGAACACAGTGCTTTCCGAAACCATTTCGTTGTGGTTGCGAAGCTCGGTCATCACCATCCCCTTGCCATAGGGCTGAATCAGCACTTCGCGGCCGCGCTGGTAGAGCACCACGCAGGATCGAGCGGCCACGCCCTTGTTCTTCATGGCATCGCGGATCACTCCGTATGCTTCGATTGCGGCGCCGTCGGCCGGGATCAGATAGTAGGGCTTCTCGAGATAGCGCGTATCGATATCGTCAATCGATACGAATTCGCCGACTTCGAGCGTGTGCTTCGACGTCAGCTTCAACGCCTTTATGTCGTCAGGTTCGATCTGGAGAAATTCGTCCTTTTCGATCTCGAAACCCTTCACCTGATCCGCTGCATCCACCAGCTTTCCGGTCTCCTCGTCGGCGTAGACGCTCCTGACCGGCAGACCGTCCTTGCGGTTCAAAATCTTGAAATGGATCTTGGATGCTTCGCTGGTTGCGCCGACAATCTTCACGCCGCAAGTAACCGAACCAACCTTCAAGAAGCCCTTCCAGGCAGCACGTGGCGCGGCCATTTTGCGCTTATCCCGTTTCCAGCTAGGGCAACGCGTTTCCGTTCGAATTGTTCCTGCGGCGGGGGCTCGGTGCACCGTGAATGTCCGGTGGGGAAGTCCTGTCAGTCTCGACAGCCGGGCCGACGCCCTGCATCCGCAGGAACCGAACCGCACCATGAACATTGTCAGACACAGGCAGGAGAGTGTCATGCAAGTCGTTCGGACCGAAGTGGTGAATGCCAGGGCGCCAGACGGGCAGTCGGTTCGCCGGGTGATATTTTGCGGCGAGGGCGGCGACTGCGTTACGGTGGACATGGCAAACGTCGGGATACAAGCTGAAGATGACGTGCTTGCCCGCGCAAAGGCAATCCTGGTCCAGACAGCGACCTTTGATCTCGCAGCCAATGAATATGACGCGAGCAGCAACGGCAATTTCGACCAGGTCGAGATAACCTCTGCAAGCGACGGCGCCGGCGACGTATATGTCTTTGAGTATCGCGATGGCGAAACCAGCCGACGCATACCGCCGTCGAGGATGGCGAGCCTTGAGGCGGCCCGGTCCGAAGCTATCCGCTGCGCAATCGATCTTCTCGCCGACCTGCAGCCTGGCACGGACGCTCTGTCCGGCTGGCTTGTGAGGGTATCCAACGAAAACGGTGAATTGCTTTACACTGTTGATGTGGCTGAGGCCGATGCAGCGCGGCAGGCAGGCCAGTAACCCAAACCCGACGGAATCCACCAGTGGCCGCCCAAGGATTGATTCACGGACCAATAGGCGACGATGGCCTGCATCTGTGCGTCGACATGCAGCGCCTGTTTGCGCCGGGTGGACCTTGGCCCGTGCCGTGGGCTGAAAAGGTGGTCCCGGCGATCGAAGAACTGGTCGCCAGACATGCCAGCCGTACCCTGTTCACGCGCTTCATTCCTGCCGCCCGCCCGGGCGAGGCGCCGGGAATGTGGGCAAACTACTATCGTCGGTGGGCGGAGGTAACCCTTTCCAACATCGATCCGCGCCTGATCGAGCTGATGCCTCAACTTGCACGATTTGTACCGCCGGCGACGGTGGTCGACAAACACGTCTATTCGCCCTGGACCGAGGGGCGGCTCGACGCGCTGCTGAGTGGCTCCGGCGTGCGTGCGCTCGTGATCACCGGTGGCGAAACCGACGTTTGCGTTCTCGCGACCGTGCTTGGCGCCATCGATCGTGGCTTTCGCGTCATTCTCGTCACCGATGCCATCTGCAGCTCTGCCGACCAGACCCATGACGCACTGATGGAAGTCTACCATTCCCGCTTCAGTGAGCAGATTGAGGCGGCCAGCATGGCGGAGGTGTTGGAGTGTTGGCCACAACTCACTCGCTGATCTGGGGGCTTCAAGTGAAAGGGCCGACAATCGTCATTCTGGTCGGGTGGACTGTTTCAGTTGGCGGACGGCACTACAGTGAACCGGAAAACGTATAAGAACGGCACGATTGCCTGATCTGGTCGCTCGCGTGAATCAGTGTCTGGAAGCGTACAAAGCCTTGCAGAGCTATCGACAGCGCGGCCAACCGTCATAGAATGAACAGGATACAGCGCCGAAGACTCGATGCCGGCATCTAGCAATCGTTGCGAGACATCCGGCGCCTCTGCCGTCGGCCTTCCGCAGGGAGGATGATGTGCTGAAAACCGAAGTCATTGACCTTGAAACCTATAGCGCAGTCTACGCGGTGATCTCTGGCTATCGCGCTGACGACATTATCTCGACGGCGTTTGCGGTCGATGAAATCCGCGCAAGGTTTCCTGAGTGTCGCTGCGACGACGAGGAATTGGTCGGGCTTATGGTCCACGCCATGTCCGGCAAGAAAATTGCCGTGAGCTTCGACCACCGGGTGGAACCGGTCAGGCGGCGTGCTGCGCTGCCGATCGCTTCGGAGAGCAAAGGACTGCGATAATTGGACCACCATAGGTCCGTTGCAATTTTGGAAGACGAGGCGTTTATCGCGCTCGAACTTGAAGACATGTTGCGCGACGCGGGGTTCGACATCGCTGGGGTCTTTTCGTCCTGCGCCGACGCGCTGGAATGGTTCAGGGGCAGTTCTCCCGACATTGTTGTCATGGATATCGGCCTGGCGGATGGGGATTGCGTACGAATAGCTACGTTGCTTGACGGCCGAAACATCCCCTTTGTCGTCCATTCGGCAAACTACGCCAATTCGGGTTTTCACGATCCGATTTTCCTTCAAGGGACATGGGTCGCAAAGCCTGCCTCGCCTTCCGAGTTGCGCAACGCAATTCATGCCTCTCTGGCAATGGCAAACGGCTATGACGTGTCGTGGTCGGCTGAAGCAGGATAAATCCACAACCGCATCATGAAAATCCGGCGTTCAAACCAAGGCGCAACCGTCGGCCTGGAATTCACGGCACGATGGAACAAAATTGAAGATGCCGCGTTTGGGGTCTTGCGGCGCGATCCATCATTGGCCGCGGGGGCAACTTTATCCGTATAAATCCATAGGGCTGGGAGTGGCGCTGTGACCGTGCAGGCATCCAAGAAGCAATTGGACCGTCGAAGCATCCTGAATTCTCTGAAAGCCTTCCGGCGCGGCGATTTCTCCGTCCGCATCGACAATGTTTATGAAGGCCTCGATTCCGAGATAGCTGAGACTTTCAATGAGATCGCTGACCTCAACGACCAAGTGACGCGCGAGTTCGAGCGCTTGAGCCGGGTCGTCGGCAAGGAAGGGCGGATAGGCGAGCGCGGCCGGGTTCGCAATGCCACCGGCAGTTGGGAATCCAGTGTCCGTTCAGTCAATGATCTCATAGAAGACATGGTTCAGCCAACGGCTGAGGTTGCGCGCGTTATCGGCGCCGTCGCCAAGGGCGACCTGTCGCAGACCATGATGGTCGAAATTGATGGCCGACCGCTGCGTGGCGAATTCCTGCGCATCGGCAAGATCGTCAACACCATGGTCGGCCAGTTGGCCTCCTTCGCCTCCGAGGTGACGCGCGTGGCGCGCGAGGTCGGTACGGAAGGCAAGCTCGGCGGCCAGGCCCGGGTCAAGGGCGTCGCCGGCACGTGGAAAGATCTGACCGACAACGTCAACGCGATGGCCACGAACCTGACCGGGCAAGTGCGCAACATCGCGGAGGTTACGACCGCGGTTGCGTCGGGCGACCTGTCGAAGAAGATCACAGTCGATGTCAAGGGCGAAATCCTAGAACTGAAGAACACCATCAACACGATGGTGGACCAGCTCAATTCCTTCGCTTCGGAAGTCACGCGCGTGGCGCGCGAGGTCGGCACTGAAGGCAAGCTTGGCGGCCAGGCGCGCGTTGAGGGTGTTGGTGGTACGTGGAAGGATCTGACCGACAATGTGAATTCCATGGCCGAGAACCTGACTGGCCAGGTGCGCAACATCGCCGAAGTGACGACCGCGGTGGCTTTGGGCGACCTGTCGAAGAAAATTACGGTGGACGTGAAGGGCGAGATTCTCGAGCTGAAATCCACGATAAACACGATGGTGGACCAGCTGAATTCATTCGCGGGCGAGGTCACGCGCGTGGCACGCGAGGTTGGCACCGAAGGCAAGCTTGGCGGCCAGGCGCAGGTGCGCGGCGTCGCCGGCACCTGGAAGGACCTCACCGACAACGTCAACTCGATGGCCGAGAACCTGACCGGTCAGGTGCGCAATATCGCCGAGGTGACCACGGCGGTCGCGTCGGGCGATCTGTCCAAGAAGATCACGGTCGCCGTGCAAGGCGAAATCCTGGAACTCAAGGACACCATCAACACGATGGTCGACCAACTGAACTCCTTTGCCTCGGAAGTGACGCGCGTGGCACGCGAGGTCGGCACCGAAGGCAAGCTGGGCGGCCAGGCAGAGGTGAGGGGCGTCGGCGGCACATGGAAGGATTTGACCGACAACGTCAATCTCATGGCCGCCAACCTGACTGGCCAGGTTCGAAACATCGCAGAAGTCACCACCGCCGTGGCGCGCGGCGACCTGTCGAAGAAGATCACCGTCGACGTCAAAGGCGAGATCCTGGAGCTCAAGGACACCGTCAACACGATGGTCGACCAACTGAACTCCTTCGCCTCTGAGGTCACGCGTGTGGCCCGCGAAGTGGGATCGGAAGGCAAGCTTGGTGGCCAGGCGCATGTCGAAGGCGTCGGTGGCACCTGGAAGGATCTGACCGACAACGTCAACGCCATGGCCGGCAATTTGACGGTGCAATTGCGCGACGTGTCGAAGGTGGCAACGGCCATTGCGACCGGCGACTTGACCCAGAAGATCACCGTCGACGCGCTGGGCGAGATCTTGCAGATCAAGGACGTCATCAACACGATGGTCGACCAGCTCAATTCCTTCGCTTCGGAAGTGACGCGTGTGGCGCGCGAGGTCGGCTCCGACGGCAAGCTTGGCGGCCAGGCGCAGGTGCGGGGCATAGGCGGCACGTGGAAGGATCTGACCGAAAACGTCAACGCCATGGCAGCCAACCTGACCGGCCAGGTGCGCAACATCGCCGAGGTGACCACCGCCGTGGCGCTCGGGGACCTTTCGAAGAAGATCACCGTCGATGTCCGCGGCGAGATCCTGGAGCTGAAGGACACCATCAACACAATGGTGGACCAGCTTAATTCCTTCGCTTCGGAAGTCACGCGCGTGGCACGCGAGGTCGGCACGGAAGGCAAGTTGGGAGGCCAGGCGCAGGTGCGCGGCGTTGCCGGCACGTGGAAGGATCTCACAGACAATGTGAACTCGATGGCAGAGAATCTGACCGGCCAGGTGCGCAACATCGCCGAAGTCACGACCGCCGTGGCGCGCGGCGACCTGTCGAAGAAGATCACCGTCGATGTGAAGGGCGAAATCCTGGAGCTCAAGTCGACCATCAACACCATGGTGGACCAGTTGAACTCCTTCGCCGGCGAGGTCACCCGAGTCGCGCGTGAGGTTGGCACCGAGGGCAAGCTTGGTGGCCAGGCGCGCGTCGAAGGTGTTGCCGGTACCTGGAAGGACCTGACCGACAACGTCAACCTGATGGCGACGAACTTGACCAATCAGGTGCGCGGCATCGCCGATGTCGTGACGGCGGTCGCGCAAGGCAATCTCAGGCGCAAACTGACGGTCGACGCGAAGGGAGAGATCGCCCTGCTGGCCGACACCATCAACGGCATGATCGAGACGCTTGCCACCTTTGCCGACCAGGTGACCAACGTCGCCCGTGAGGTGGGCATCGAGGGTAAGCTCGGTGGTCAGGCGCGTGTGCCAGGTGCCGCCGGCCTCTGGCGCGACCTGACCGACAATGTCAATCAACTCGCTGCCAATCTGACCACCCAGGTGCGTGCCATCGCCGAGGTTTCGACGGCGGTGACCAAGGGCGATCTTACCCGTTCGATCAGCGTCGAAGCGTCCGGCGAGGTCGCCGCGCTAAAAGACAACATCAACGAAATGATCCGCAATCTGAAGGATCAGACGCTGAAGAATGCCGAGCAGGACTGGTTGAAGACCAATCTCGCCCGGTTTTCGCGCATGCTGCAAGGCGAGCGCGATCTTGCCACCGTCTCGCGGCTCATCATGTCCGAACTCGCTCCTCTGGTGAACGCCCAGTATGGGGTGTTCTACGTCACCAATCGCGACGAGGAGGAATCCTATCTTGAGCTGGCGGCTTCCTATGGCGCCGAGAGCAAAGCTGCCATCAAGCAGCGGCTTGATCTGCGAGAGGGCCTGGTTGGGCAAAGTGCCGCCGACAAGCGCGCCATCATGCTGGACAATGTGCCGCCAGAATTCCTTCGGGTCACATCTGGTCTTGGCAGCGCCTCGCCAGCCAATGTCATCATCCTGCCTGCCCTGTTCGAGGATGAAGTCAAAGCCGTCATCGAGCTCGCCTCGTTCGGCGAGTTTCGTGACACACACCAGTCGTTCCTCAACCAGCTCATGGAATCCGTCGGCATCGTTCTCAACACCATCGCTGCGACGATGCGCACGGAGGGCCTGCTCAAGCAGTCGCAACTGCTGACGTCGGAATTGCAAGCGCGTCAAACCGAGCTGACAAAAAAGCAGGAAGAGCTGCATGCGACGAACGAGGAACTGCAGGAAAAGGCGCAGCTGCTCGAGAACGAAAAGAAGCAGGTCGAAAACAAGAATCTCGAAATCGAGATGGCGCGACGCGCGCTGGAGGAGAAAGCCGAGCAACTGGCACTCACGTCGAAATACAAGTCCGAGTTCCTGGCCAATATGAGCCACGAACTGCGCACGCCGCTCAATTCGCTGCTCATTTTGTCAAACCTGCTGGCGACCAACCAGCACGGCAACCTCAACGAAAAACAGGTAGAGTTCGCCCGCACCATCAATTCGGCAGGAACCGATCTTCTCAGCCTCATCAACGATATCCTCGATCTGTCGAAGATCGAGTCGGGCACTGTTTCCATCGACATCAACGATATGCCGGTGACGCATCTTCGCCAGCACATGGAACGAACTTTTCGTCAGCTGGCAGCCGACAAGGGACTTGGCTTCACCATCAAGGTCGATCCGGCGCTTCCCGACACGGTCCGCACAGATGAGAAACGCTTGCAGCAGATTGTCCTCAACCTGCTTTCCAACGCATTCAAATTCACCTCGGAAGGCGAGGTCAGCCTGAACTTCCGGGTTGAAAAGGCCGGCCGCCGCAATGGCGCGACGCAGCCGGTGAAGGCTCTCGCGATCGCCGTCACCGACACCGGCATTGGCATTCCAGAAGACAAACAGAAGCTGATTTTCGAGGCCTTCCAGCAGGCCGACGGCACCACCAGCCGCAAGTATGGCGGCACCGGCCTTGGGCTCTCGATCAGCCGCGAGATCGCTCGCTTGCTTGGCGGCGAATTGCGGGTCGAAAGCACGCCGGGCAAGGGGTCGACATTTACCCTCATCATCCCGTTCGACGGCCCCCGCGTGACGACAGTACAGTCGACCCTGGCTCCGGCGGCGGAGGCGGTTGCTGCGACAGCTCTGCTCAGCAGTCCGGCCTCGGCAGAGCTGATCGACGACCGCGATTCAATCCTACCCACCGATCGGATCGTGTTGATCGTCGAGGACGACCCGACCTTTGGCGGGTTGCTGCTCGGCCTCGCCCGGTCGGCCGGGCTGAAAGGCGTTCTGTCGAATGCAGGTTCCGGCACGCTGGCATTGGCCCGCAAGCTCGTTCCCGACGCAATCACGCTTGATCTCGGGCTTTCGGATATCGATGGCTGGGTGCTTTTCGATCTGCTGCGGCATGACCAGAAGACGAGGGGAATTCCCATCCATGTCATCTCGGGTGCCGAAGACATCGACAGTCTCGCACGCAAGGGGGCGTCCAGCATTTCCACCAAGCCCGTTTCCTCGGACGAGCTGATGAAGGTGTTTCAGGATATCCACTCGAAGAAGCTCCGCGTTCAGCGCCGCGTTCTGGTCGTGGACCCTGACCCGGAGCGGCGTCTGGCGCTGGTCGAGGCAATCCGCGACGGCGTAACGTCGGTCACCGCGATCGGTCGAGTTGCGGCAAATGCAGAAGACGTTGGCCTCGCCTCCTATGATGCCGTCGTGCTCGGCTTTGGACGCTCCGCCAAGGACAACGCAAAGGCGCTGGACGAGATCACCGGCCACTTCGGCGAAGCCTTGCCGCAGCTGCTGTTCTTTACGCCTCACCCGGACGCGCTTGAACAGGTACTGGCGTTGAACCCGGCCTTGGCGGAAGCACCGCGGGCGGAGAACTTCGCTCAATTGGCGCTGCATATTTCGGCAACGCTGCCGGGAGAAGGTCGCCAAGAGGCCTGGGCAGGAACTGAACACAACGGCAAGTCCGATCTCGCCGGGGCGAAAGTTCTCATCGTCGACGACGACATTCGCAATATCTATTCGCTCACCAGTGTTCTGGAGACCTATGACATACAGGTTCTGCATGCCGAGCGGGGCCGTGATGGCATGGCGCTTCTTGAACAGGCGCCCGATGTCGACGTGGCATTGATCGATATCATGATGCCGGAGATGGACGGCTACGAGACGATGCGGCGGATTCGCGGCACACCGGCGATTGCTCATATCCCGCTGATTTCCGTCACCGCAAAGGCGATGAAGGGGGATCGGCAAAAATGTCTGGATGCCGGGGCTTCCGACTACATCGCCAAACCCGTCGACCTGGATCTCCTGCTGGCGCTGCTTCGTGTCTGGATCGGGCGTGCCCGATCCCGTGTCGAGAGCCCGGAAAAACTTCTCCTGGCAGCGAACTGACGGCCGTTCGATGCAAAAGCTGGCAAGAAACAGGGTAAGGAAACTTGAGGTGGCAGCTCTTGCCGAAGGGCCGGCAAGAGCCCGCATCCTGGCGGTGGACGACGATGAGCGCAATCTGCTGGCGATCAGCGAAGTGCTCGCGACTATCGGAGAGGTCATCTGCGCCCAATCGGGCGAAGAGGCTCTGCGCTTTCTGCTGAAAGAGGAGTTCGCCGTCATTCTCCTGGATGTCCTCATGCCAGGGTTGGACGGGTATGAAACGGCCGCACTTATCCGCCAGCGCGAGCAATCCAAGCGCACCCCAATCATCTTCTTGACCGCCATCAACAAGGAGGATGCGCATATGCTGCGCGGCTATGATGCCGGCGCGGTCGACTATGTGTTCAAGCCATTTGATCCGATCATGCTGCGTTCGAAAGTCGCGGTTTTCGTCGAACTCCACGAGAAGACGCTCGAGATCCAGCGCAAGGCGGAGGTCGAGCAGGGACTATTGGCGCAGGCGTTGCAGGCGCACAAGGACAAGCTTCAGGCCGAACGCGCGCTGCGCAGCGCCGAGCAACGGCAGGATGCCATCCTGAATTCGTTGCCGGTCTGCTTTCATGCTCGGGCAGCCGAGCCGCCCTTCGCGGCGCGCTTTGTTACCGAGGGCGTCGAGCGCTTGACCGGCTTTGCGCCTGAATACCTGACATCGGATCCGGAGTTCGGTCTCAGCCGCGTTCATCCCGACGACCTGCCGCGATTGAAGCAAGCGCTGCTGGCGGCCAAAACCACTGGCTCCTATACGTGCGAGTTCCGCTGGCATTGCGCCAATGGCGAGTATCGCATCTTTCTCGACCAGGGCGTGATGTCGGACGGCTCAGATGGCCGTGAACCGGAAATCATCGGCACATTGCTTGACATCACCGAGCGGCGCGGTCTTGAGGATCAGCTGCTTCAATCCCAGCGCATCGACGCTATCGGCAAGCTAACCGGCGGCCTGGCGCATGATTTCAACAACCTGCTCGCCGCAATTCTCAGTGGGTTAGGGCTGCTTGAACGCCGGGCTACGTTGGATGATCAGGCGCAACAGGTACTCGACCTGACGCGGCGTTCTGCAAGACAAGGCGCTGACCTTGTCGCGCGAATGCTGGCATTCTCGCGGCGCCAGACCCTGAAGCCGGAAGCGGTGCGCCTTGCTGCGCTGGGCGACACGATGAACGGATTGGTGGCGCCCGTGCTGGGGGGGTTGATCCGTTTCGACTGGCAGATCGATGACACGATCTGGCCGGTGCATGTCGATGCAGGCCAACTTGAATTGGCCTTGATGAATCTGGTTTTCAACGCGCGTGACGCCATGCCCTCTGGCGGGACAATAACCGTGCATGCGCAGAATCGATCGATCGGGACGCCAACAGAGGATATTCCGCCGGGCGACTATGTCATGATCGCCGTCAAGGACACCGGATCCGGCATACCACCCGATCTTGTCGCCAAGGTCGTCGAACCGTTCTTCACCACCAAGCCGGTCGGTAAGGGAACGGGCCTCGGTCTCAGCACGGTCTACGGCTTCATGAAGCAGTCAGGTGGGACACTTCGCATAGAAAGCGTCGTCAACCGCGGAACTACCATGCAACTCTGGCTGCCACGTTCGACCGAACAGCCGGTGGATCCTGCGGTGGAACCCGACATTGAACGAGCGTTCGCCGATGCCGGAATGGAGCACCCATCAATCCTCCTGATCGACGACAGCCATGTTTTGCGGCAATTGACCGCCGAGTCCCTTCGCCAGCGCGGTTTCGAGGTGACCTGCGCGGGAGGAGGGGCGGAGGCGCTGGCCATGATGGAGCGCACTCCCGACAAGTTCGACGTCATTATCACCGACTTCGCCATGCCACTCGTATCCGGCGTCGACGTAATCCGCTTCGCGCGCAATTTGCGCTCGGACTGGCCAGCGGTCATGATCACGGGCTATGCCGATGCCCGGGAGATTGCCGATCGGCCAGCCGACGTGCCCTTGCTCGGCAAGCCCTTCCGCGACGAGGATCTGTTCGAAGCGATTTTCTTCGCGATAGAGAATACGGCCCCCCAAAGGATCAAAACCGGCTAGCGCTTAGGGATTGTCGACGGTCTGGCGACGTCGGCAGGCCGGGCAGATCGAGACCGCACTTTCGGGGCACGGCGACAAGGGCCGCATTCCTGATCGGCAATCTGGGTCGTTCGCGGCGCTACCAGCGCTCCTCGGTGTCGCGGTCCGGTAGGTCTATTCCGCAGCACACCCAACCAAGGCGCTGCGCTGAACCGTAGTTGTACCGAGGCACCAGGTGAGCCGGATCATCGAAGGTACCGACGTGCAGCGCGATCTCGGTTGGCGACGCGTCGTAGCAAAGGCTGAGCGGCGACCCGCATTCTGGGCAGAAGCCTCTTTGCGCGATCGGCGAAGACCTTCGATATGTTGGCGTTCCGGAATTCCAGCTCAGGCTTTGGCAGGGCATCCAGGCAAGAACTGCAAACGCGCTGCCGGTCGCTCGTCTGCACATATCGCAGTGGCAGTAGTGAACCCTCGGTTCGATCCCGGCGCTGAATCGGATCCTGCCACAGAGACATCCGCCCTTGATGGCCAAGGAGCCGGGTAGGCGCTTGCCAACCTCACGCATCAAGATCGATCAAGGCGGCGCCGAACGCTCCGATCGCAGTCAAAGAGGCACTGCCGATGTTCTTGTCGGCGATGCTCTTGTCGGTTGCGAAGGCGGTCAGCGAGCTTGGGTTTCATGGCGTTCCGAACCTGTTGCGGGGCAGTTAATGGGCATGGTGCTCGGCATTCCGCTTGCGTGTTGCCGCTGCCTTCTTTGCCGATTCCGATCGGCTTGCGGCTGACCGTGAAGCCGATGCCTTGCCGCCGCTTTTCCCACCCTTGTGGGCCGCGGGGTGTCCGGTGTGTTTACCACGACCCGAGCCGCCTTCTTTCTTGCCGCCGCCATCGTCCTTGTTGACGGTCGCCCATGCCCGGCGCTCAGATTCCTTCTCGGAAACACCGCGCTTCTCATAGCCTGCGGCAATGTGGTCGGCTTTGCGTTCCTGTTTGTCGCTGTATTTCGATTTGTCGCCTCGTGGCATGGTCGTTCTCCTGGCTCAATGATGTTTGAACGGTATGCCGGCGGGAGAGTTCCAAGCGGAAATTCAGAAAATTGAAAACGCGAGCGAGGATTTCGACCAACACGGAGCGTTATTGCTCCGGAGCCGTGGCGGGTGCCGTGTAGCGGCGGCGCACGGCACCGATCACGCGTTTCTTGAAGCGATCGAGCGCGGCAAGCGTCTCCCTGGAGACGACGTCTCCGCGTGCCGTCTACTCGGTAGCCCAATGCAACGAAATACGTTCCGCGACCTCAGTAGCCACCGACCACCGGCAGGATCTCTCCCGTGATGTAACTCGAGCAATGCGACGAGGCGAGGAACACGTAAGCCGGGGCAAGTTCTTCCGGTTGCGCTGGCCGTTTCATCGGCGTATCCGCGCCGAATTTCGAGACGTCGTCGGCTTCCTTGTCCGAAGGGTTGAGCGGCGTCCACACCGGACCTGGCGCGACCGCGTTTACCCGGATGCCCTTGCCGACCAGATTGCCCGAAAGCGCTCGCGTGAAGGCATGAATGCCGCCCTTGGTCATCGAATAGTCAACCAGTTGCTTGGAACCGTCGATGCCGGTCACCGAACCGGTATTGATGATCGCGGAGCCCGGCTCCATGTGCGGCACGCTCTCCTGCGCCATATGAAAATAGCCGTAAAGATTGGTCTTCAGCGTCGTGTCGAAATGTTCCTCGGTCAGGTCGTTGAAGTCACTGGAATGGATTTGGAAAGCGGCGTTGTTGACCAGCACGTCGATCCTGCCGAATTTTTCGACCGTCAGCGCCACGGCGTTGCGGCAATGCTCGCGTTCACTGACATCGGCTTTTATCAGTATGCAACGCCGGCCTTCCTTTTCGACGGCGTTTTTGGTCGCTTCGGCGTCCCTGTCTTCACTCAAGTATACGATCGCAATGTCGGCGCCCTCGCGGGCGAACAAGACTGCCACCGAACGGCCGATGCCGGAATCGCCACCCGTGATAAGCGCTACCTTGTCATCGAGTTTTTTCGATCCGAGGTAGTAAGGCGCATCGTAGAGCGGAGCGGGCTCGATCGCCCATTCATGCCCCGGTTTGGGTTGATGCTGCTCGGGAAAAGGTGGCTCGGGATATTTGCGGGCGCCGGCTTGCATCGCTTGTTGCATTTTGCCAATGCTCTTCGTCTCGTCTTTGGCGTCGATACCACGCTGGATATGGCGTTGCTTGGCGGCTTCGGCTGAAGTCTGCGACTTAGTCTGCATGGCTTTCTCCTGTGCTCGGAGAACGAACAACGCATGCCGGGCAAAAAAGTTTGCGCAAATATCTCGATCCCGAAAGGGCTCGCCATTGCGAACAGCCTGCGAGGGGCGTGGAGCATTGGTCGTCAATAAGATCGGAATTGCCATGCCGGTGCCGTTCACACAAACACCACATTCATTACCCGCTCAAAGCACGCTCTTTTCAGAGCCATAGGGTTTGGCAATGCGGACCATGCCTTTCGTCCGAAGGCGCTGGTATAAATAGAAAATCGTCATCAAGCCGATTGCTGCTCCAGCACCAAGACACAGCGCGAGCAATAGTTCTGCACCGACACCAAACGCAAGCAGAGTAACGCCCGCCGCAGCGACGATGGCATTTATGAATGCGATCATAGTAGCTGCAGTGGTCAGGTACGCCAGGAGAGGCCCAGTACGAAGAGAAGGTTCGGCGTCATTTTCGGCCAGCGACCGAATTCCTTGGAAAACTGGAAGGCAGCCTCGTCGCCCAAAGTTCGATAGTAGGCTCTGATCCGGGCAATGCCGATATGGGCCTGCATGTTCTCAGCGGCGATGTCGACCAACCTCAAGACGGTAAAGGCACCCAGTAAAAAGACCGATGGCAGCACAACCGCGACAAACGGCAGGAAGAACTCGGAGGACTGCGTAACAAAGCCCGTTGCCACCAGAGCGCTCGACAGAGCCATAATGTAGATGGTCGTCCGCGACGCCATTTCACTTATGGACGTGCTGATCGCTGTCTGCTGCACGAAATGCTCTGTCGTCAGGGCCGCGAGAAACGAAGCATCGGGTGTCGGCGTGTCAGCCATGGAGTATGCTCCTGTCGGGTCGACCTGAGTTTTTCTTCGATATAGCGCTTGCGAGGCTGGCCGCCACTGGACGCTCCCGACGTCTGACCCATGCCGGTTTTATTGTGCCATATCCAGCGAGCCCGCATCACCGATCAGAAAGGGCCGATCATGTGGTCAGCAGACGCTGGCCATATCGCAGGCGAAATGTCTGCCGCGGTCAATCTGTATGGCCTCCTGTTGGGGATCCGGGTCGAAGCGCATTCGCGGCGCGGTTGCAGTTGGGAGCGGTTCCGCGGCGGCGCTGATGCGAGTTCGCGCATTCGTGGCAGCGGCCTCGAAACAAATTCGGTCTCTAGGCCGGCAACGCGAATTCACCGGCAAGTTCAATGGTGCGGGCTTGCGGGCCGACTTTTCGGTGGCGAAGCCCATGACCACGGTCCACCAGACTCATAAATCAGCAGCCCGGATCCTGCCTACTGCGGTATCTCCAGGCCCTGCCGCAATCCTGTCGCGACGACTGAGACCCTGAATTTTCCGGCGAGTGCCCGGTCGAATATGGCGCCGACGATGATGTCGGCCTCGGCGTCGACCTCCTCGCGGATGCGGGTGGCGGCCTCATCGACTTCGAACAGCGTCATGTCCATGCCGCCCGAGATCGAGACCAGGACGCCCTTGGCGCCGATCATCGAGGCTTCGTCGAGAAGCGGGTTTGCTATCGCCGCTTCGGCGGCCTTCCTGGCGCGGTCCTCGCCCGTGGCTTCCCCGGTACCCATCATTGCGCGACCCATGTCGCGCATCACCGACTTCACGTCGGCGAAGTCGAGATTGATCAGCCCCTCCTTGACGATGAGATCGGTTATGCAGCCGACGCCGGAATAAAGGACGCGATCAGCCATGGCGAAGGCGTCCGCGAAAGTCGTCTTTGCGTCGGCGATCCTGAAGAGGTTCTGGTTCGGAATAACGATCACGGTATCGGCGCATTCGCGAAGCTGCTCGATGCCCTCTTCGGCGGCTTGCATGCGGCGCTTCCCTTCGAAGGTGAACGGCTTGGTGACGACGGCCACGGTCAGGATGCCGGCTGCCCGTGCAGCGTTCGCTATGACGGGCGCGGCACCGGTTCCAGTTCCGCCTCCCATGCCGGCGGTCACGAAGCACATATGGGTTCCCGCAAGGTGGTCCCTGATCTCGTCGATCGATTCCTCGGCTGCCGCGCGGCCGACCGCGGGCAGCGACCCGGCGCCCAGGCCTTCCGTGACATGGGCGCCCAGCTGGATCAGCCGCGATGCTTTCGACATGGTCAGTGCCTGGGCATCGGTGTTGGCGACGATGAACTCCGCACCCTGCAGATTTTCGGCAATCATGTTGTTGACCGCGTTGCCGCCGCCACCGCCCACACCGATAACGGTTATCTTCGGCCGCATTTCCGAGATGACGGGCCTTGCCGCGGTGCTCATCGTCTTGTCTCCTTGGAATTGATCGACAAAAAAGTTCCCGGAACGCGCCGCTTGAACACGCCAGGTGCAAGAATCAGGTTCTATCGCCTTGGCACAGGGAATCAGAGGGTGAACTTTGCGGCAAGACAAGATGTGGGACTTGTACCATATACGCCTGAACGAGCCGACCTTTTGGACGAGTCTCCAGCCAATTTCCGGGATTGGCCCGGCTTCTGGCCAGCCAAAATCCACAATCCGGGATCCAACCCCTTCAAGCTTCACGCGCCCGCCTCACGCGCCAGAACCTTGAGAATCTGGCGGCCGATCGACGCCTGACGCTTAGCGGATCGGCATCTTGCCGCGAAACAACGGCTGATGGGCCCGCATCAGAGCGGCAATCCGGTCGGCAATCTTTCGTACCGGCGGGGAGTGGCGTTCCTCATGGTGGGTGACGATCCACTGGTCGGTTTCGAGTTCTGGGATAGGATGAGCGACGCGAACCAGCCGCGGATCGCTGTCACCGACGAAGCACGGAAAGATCGAAAGGCCGGCGCCTGCGGCCACCAATTCGCGCACTGAATGGGTGTTGTTGCCGCGCACGGCGATGCGATCGCCGTGATGGGCTTGCAGCCAGCGCGCCGAGGCAATGTTTGCCCCTTCGCCGGTGACGCCGACGAACAACCCGGCGGCGATGCCGTTGATCAGGTGGCGTCCGGAATAGATGGCATACGCGACCTTGCCGCTCTGACGGCCGGCCAGCCACTGTTCGGTCGGGCGCTCGCTGCGGATGCCGATATCGGCGGCGCGGCGACCGATGTCGACCCGGTCGGTGGTGGTGACGAGTTCCACCCTGATGCCGTCATCGACGGTCCAGATTTCGCCGATATGGGTGGAAACGAAGGCCGAGGTCCATGGCCCGGCCGAGACGCGGACAATGCGGTCGGGCAGGTTTCCCTCGCGCCAGCGGGTTAGCGACTGCATTGCTGCTTCGACGTCTTCGGCGCGCCGCAGCAGTTCTTCACCGACCGGGGTTAGTCGGTAGCCGGTCTGCTGACGTACGAACAGCGCTTCGCCGATCTGCTTTTCGAGCGCGGTGACGCGTCGTCCGAGTGTGGCTGCGCTGAGGCGCGTGGTTGCCGTCGCCGCGCTCAGGCCACCCAGCCGCGCAACGTCGAGAAACAACCTCAGATCGTCCCAGCCAATATCCATTTTGCAGAAATGAAAAACTCCTTGCGACCGTGGCTGTAGCGCGAAGCGGACATCATGCGCAAGTATGCAGCCATTGGAGGCGTTGGATAATCCTGCCCTGGCAGGAAAATGACAGGCACGCCTCGGTGGCCAGGAAGTCAGCCCAATCCGTTCGATCGTGCATACGCTTTGCGCGATTGCTTTGCGTTTTCGACCAAGAGCGTGGGTATCCCGCTCGCCAAGGAGACGATCATGTTGCATGAACTTCGACACCGTTTCGCCCGCTGGCTTGCCTATCGCCAGACGCTTGCGAACTTGAGGCGGCTTCCAGACAGCATATTGGCGGATGCGGGCCTTTCTCGCGAAGAGCTCCGCGAGCGTGCCCGCGACGCCAGCCTGCGTCGCTGAGATTGGTGGCGGGCATGCAGAGAATGGAGCCGGCGGCGAGAAGCAATCAGGCGTCGTCTCCTCACTGCTGAGCTGCGGCTGAATGCGCCAATACGGTTGCCACGCTTGATGCCGCCGCAGTTTCGCTCCACATCGTGAGGGATGAAGACCGAGAAATCCGAGCGGCGTCGGACCTTGCTGTGGGCCTTGCCCGCATCGCTGGTCCTGCATGCGCTCATCACCGCGTTCCTGGTCTATGGCCTGCCCGTTCCTGCCCAGCAGCCGCAGGAGGAGGAACCGGTCAATGTCGCACTCGTCCCGCCACCCGAACCGCCGAAGCCTGAGCCCCCGCCGCCTCCAAAGCCTGAAGCGCAAAAGCAACCGGAACCGAAAGTAGAAAAGCCTGTAGCGGAAAAGCCGCCGGCGCTCGAGGTGCTGAAACCTGTATTCCAGTTCGGCGACAAGGATACCGGCCCCAGGAAATCCCTGGATGGAGCCAGCGCGCAGGATAATTCGCCGACACCGGTCAAGGACAAGGATACGAAGCCGCCAGGTGAGCCGAAGGACGTCGAGAGCAAACCCGCCACGTCGCCAGACTCCGGGGAGCCGGCGGGTACGACCAAGACCGAGGAGAAGCCGGCAACCGCAGCCTCCGAGCCGACCCAGGAGAAGCAGGCAACCGAGGACGCGAGCGAGCAGGGAGCAGACAAACAAGAGCCGCAAGATGCTGACAAGCAGGCAGCCGCGACGCCGTTGGCCACCCCCGGCGATGATGGTGAGATCGAGCTTCCTGCATCGGCCCAGGCGCCGAAGGCCAGGCCCGAAAACGCGCCGAAGCGCAGCCCTGCAAAGGTCTCGAAGCCTGGAGGCGGAGGCGCCAGGAAGCCTAGCTCCACGGAGGTGGCCTCAGCCGGGGCTTACTCGGGCCTTCCGGGCGTCCGCGAGCTCTTCTCGCACGGCGCTACCGGCAATGCATTCGGCACCACCGCGACCGACGGCATGTCTCGCGGTGAGCGCGTTGCCACACTTTGCGCCAACGTGTTGGCCGAGGAGCTGAAGGGCGCCGAGTTTTCTCCCGAGTGGCTACCAATGAGACCGCTGAAGTCGGGCAATATTGTTATAGATCCGGATGCGGCCTTTCGCGCAACGATCGGATGGTACCATGTGAGCTTCCGGTGTGAGGTCGACACCGACGCGACGCGAGTGTTGTCCTTCGACTCTCGTGTCGGGTCTGCCGCCTCGCCAGCCGAAAGCGCTCAGCTTGAACAGGAACTTCGCCGGCAGCATTCGGGGGGATAGCCTGCGCGTTATCATGCCCACGCGCTGGGCGACTGGTTTATGTAGCACCAAGGCGCTGTGATTGGGTGCCGCGTGGTTGCATCTCAATCCGCCGGGCGGTTGGCCTTGCGCCACTCCTCATATTCGCCGCGGGCATCGTCATGCAGCGGATAGTAGCGCTGCAGCGGTGCGCCCTGCATCAGCTTCTCTCGCGAGAACTCTTCCCAATCGTGATGCTTCCGGGATTCTTCGATCACCTTTGCGGCCATTGCGACGGGAAGCACTACCACCCCGTCGTCGTCTGCGATGATAATGTCGCCAGGGATCACTGTGACACCGCCGCAGGCGATCGGAACGTTGACGGCGTTCGGATAGATGCTGGTTTGCACATGGTAGTTGGGCGTCCAGCCGCGCAGCCATAGCGGCAGATCGAGCTTTTCGACATTCGGCCGGTCGCGCATGCATCCATCGATGACGATGCCCGCGCCGCCTCTGCCCTTGAAGTAGGTCGACATCATATCGCCGAAGACGCCCGAGCTCATGTCACCGCGCGCGTCGACGACGACCACATCGCCTTCCTGCGCGTGGTAGAGCACGTGCCGGTGCAGTTGCGTTTCCGGGTCGGCGTATTCTCCCTCGCTGAAGAGGTCCGGCCGCTGCGGCAGGAACTGCAGCGTCAGCGCCGGCCCGACGATCGACTTCCCATGGTTCTGCGCCACCGGACCGACCATGTGCGGATTGCGGAAACCCATGTGGCCTAGCGTGCCGGCAACCGTCGCGGCGCCGGTTTCCCTCAGGGCGTCAATGAGGTCTTTGGGCGGTCGCGTGATGTCAGGGGTATGCGTCATTGTGGACTCCGGATAAAAGGGGACTACCAGTTCGTAACAGACCCGTCGCGGCGCCTGAGGTGAGGCGCTTCCCAGAAACGAAAAGCCTCCGCCTGGACCGCCGCTTCGTTGACCTCGACGCCGAGGCCCGGCAGGTCGCTGACCGGATAGTCGGGACCGTCGAGCCGTGGCTGCACGGGGAAGAAGTCGGAATTGTCGAAGCCCAGCTTCGTCTCGGGTTCCCTGGTCTCGAGCCACGCGAAGTTGGGTACGGCGGCGGCGAGATGCAGGGTCGCGGCCGTGCACACCGGACCAAGCGGATTGTGCGGCATCAGGTCGACATAGTGCGCCTCGCTCCAGCCGGCGACTTTCATCGCCTCGGTGAGCCCGCCGACATTGCAGACATCGAGACGGTTGAACTGATGGATGCCGCGCTCGATGTAGGGCAGGAACTGCCACTTGCTGGCAAATTCCTCGCCGATGGCAAAGGGAATGTCGGTCATCCTGCGCAGGGATTCGTAGGCTTCAGGTGTCTCGTCTCGTATCGGCTCCTCGAGGAAATCCAGCACGCCGCGGCCGAGTTTGTTGCAGAAGCTCGCCGCCTCTGCCACCGACAGCCGATGATGATAGTCGATGCCGAGAACGACGTCGTCGCCAAGCGCCTCGCGCGCCTTGTTCAGCATGCTCGCGGTAGCGCCGATCGACTCGCGGGGTTCGAAGATGTCCCTGCTGCTTTGCCCTGCGGGGAAGAAGCGGATCGCCTGCCACCCCCGTGCGCGCAGCTCCCGGGCTCGTTCGATGGCGACGTCGCCCTCGGCCTCGTCTCCGGTCGAGGCGAAGGTGGGGATGCGGTCGCGCTGCTTGCCGCCCAGCAGTTCGTAGACAGGCACCCCCAGCGCCTTGCCCTTGATGTCGTGCAGGGCGACGTCGATGGCGGAAATCGCCGCCTGCAGAACGCGCCCGCCTTCGAAGTACTGGCTGCGATATGTCTCCTGCCAGATCCGCCCGATCTGCATCGGGTCGCGGCCGATGAGAAACTCGCGATAATGCTCGACCGCGCCGGCAACGGCCTTTTCGCGCCCGCTCAAGCCGCTCTCGCCCCAGCCGAAGACGCCTTGGTCGGTCTCGATCTTGACGAGCATCTGATTGCGCGTTCCAACCCACACAGGATAGGGTTTGATCGCGGTGATCTTGAGCTTTTCAGCCATCCCCAACGTTCCCAATGAACCCCGTCTTGTCTCAGCCGGCCTTGAGGGCCAGTTCAGTTTCGCCATCGAACAAATGCAGCCGCTCCTGGTCGAACTCGAGCCAGATCTGCTCGTCAGGTGCGACCGCGATGTTGGGGGACACGCTGATGTTGACGATGGCGCCTGACAGCAACGCCTGCACAAAGGTGACGTCTCCGGTCGGCTCCACTGTATAGGCCTTGGCCGGGACGCTGCCTGGCACCGCGCTCTTGTGCAGCCTGATGGTCGAGTGACGTGCGCCGAGCACGACTTTCCTCGACGTTGCCCCCGCAACCTTCCGGGCGTTGAGCGGCGAGAGCTCAAGGCTCCAGCCCTCCGCGCCGGTCAACGCAGTGTTGCCGTTTGCTGTCGATGCCTCCAGTGGAACAAGGCTCATCGCCGGGCTGCCGATGAAGCTGGCGACGAACATGTTCACCGGATGGGCAAAGACCTGCGCCGGAGAATCGTATTGCAACAGGTAGCCGCCGTTCATCACCGCCATCTTGTCGGCCATGGTCACGGCTTCGAGCTGGTCGTGCGTGACATAGATGATGGTCGCCTTGAGGTCCTGGTGGAAGCGCTTGATCTCCGAGCGCATCTGGACGCGCAGTTTGGCGTCGAGGTTGGAGAGCGGCTCGTCCATGAGGAAAACGGCAGGGTCGCGGACGAGGGCGCGCCCCAAGGCGACACGTTGCTGCTGCCCGCCTGAAAGTTCGCGCGGCTTGCGCTCGAGCAGGTGCGTCATGTCGAGCACGCGCGCCGCTTCCTTGACCTTCCTGTCGATCTCGTCCCTGGGCAGCTTGCGCATCTGCAGCGGGAACGCCAGGTTCTTGTAGACCGATTTCTGCGGGTAGAGCGCGTAGTTCTGGAACACCATCGCGATGTCCCGGTCCTTGGGGTCGAGGTCGTTGACCACGCGGTCGCCGATGACGATGTCGCCCGATGTGACCGGGATCAATCCCGCGACAAGATTGAGCGTGGTTGTCTTGCCGCAGCCCGAAGGGCCGACGAGCGCAACGAACTCGCCGTCATTGACCGTCAGCGAAACGTCGTTGACAGCTTTGAAGCCGCCATAGGTCTTGACGAGATCTCTCAGGACCACGTGGGCCATCGGCAACTCCCTACGGCATGATGCCGAAAAGTGTGAAGCGGTTTTCGGACGACATCATGCTCTATCTCTTTGATTTAGAGGCGGATTCAGATTTGAGGTCGAACAGACCTGAAATCATCCGGCTCTAGTGTTTGACCGCGCCTTCTGTAAGGGCGCGTACGAAGTATCGTTGCAGGAGGAGGAACAGCACCACGACGGGCACGCTCATCATGAAGCTGGCCGCCATCAGGCCCGGAAAGTCCGTCGTATTCTCCGAGAAGAAACGCTGTATGCCGACCGGCAGGGTCAACTGCTCGTTCTTGGAAAGGAAGGTGTAGGCATAGATGTACTCGTTCCAGGCGCCAATGAAGGAATAGATAGCTGTGGCGATGATTCCGGGCGTCGAGAGAGGCATCACGATCAGGATGAAGGCCTGGAACCGGGTCGCCCCATCGATCCGCGCCGCCTGCTCGAGCTGCACCGGAATGTTGTCGTAAAAGCCCTTGAGCAGCCAGATCGCCAGCGGCAGACCGAAGGTGAGATAGGTGAGAATGAGCGAGCCATGCGTGTTCACCAGCCCGATCGCGCGCATCAGGATGAAGAGCGGCACGAGAAAGATCACCGCCGGGAACATGTTGCGCAAAAGCACGGTGAAGAACAGGAAGTTTCGACCGGGGAAACGAAAGCGCGAAAACGCGTACGCCGCAGGAACGGCCACGATCACCGAAAGGATTGTGGTGACCGTGGACACGTAGAGGCTGTTCCAGAAAAAACGCAGGAAGTCCTGGCCGACGCTGTTTTGCGGATCCAGCAGCTTTTGGTAGCTGGCCAGGGTAGGCTCTTCCGGCCACCATTGCGGCGGGAACTGCATCGCCGCGAAGCCGGACTTGATCGAGGTGATCAGCATCCAGATCATCGGCAACGCGGTGTAAAGCAGCATGAACACGAGGAAGATGCGCCCGGCCCAACGCCATCCGTCGATGCGCATGCGGCGCCGGGCCGGACGTCGAGGGACTGTCTCGACGATCGTGCTCATGCGCTCCCCTCTTTGCGCTCGTTGCCGGCCAGCGCACGGACGTAGAAGTAGCCCAGCACCATCAGCATGAGGAACAGGAGTACCGAATAGGCCGATGCGACGCCCCATCGCTGCCGGCCGAAAGCGAGCTCATAAATGTGGGTGATCCAGATGTGCGAAGCGTTCGACGGCCCGCCACCGGTCATGATCCACGGGATGATGAAGGAATTGAAATTGGCCACTGCGAGCAGCAGGATCGTCACCGTGGAGACGTTGCGCAGATGCGGGAAGGTGACGTGCCAGAAACGCTGCCATGCATTGGCCCCGTCGACTTCCGCGGCGCGCAGCAACTGGTCGGGGACCGTCTGCAAACCGGCCATCATCATGATCATGGCAAACGGAAACTCGCGCCAGATGTTGACGACGATCAAGGAGGGCAGCACCGTGCTGACGTTGTCGATGAAGTTCGGCGGCCGGTCAGCCAATCCGAGGCCGACCAGCACCGCGCCGATGATGCCGAAGTCCGAATGGTAAATCCACTTCCAGATATAGGAGGCGGCAACCGCGCTGATGACCCAGGGAATGATCAGGATAGCGCGCAGGACACCCCGGCCGATAAACTCGCGGTGGAGGGCCAGCGCAGCGGCAAATCCCAAGGCAAAGGCAACGAAGGTGGATGCAATCGTCCAGATCAGGGTGTTCAAGGTGACTTTCCAGAACACCTGACTGGTGAGGATGGCCGTGTAGTTGTCCAATCCGATAAAGGTCTTGTCGCGGAGCTGCAGGCCAGGCGGCGTTTTAAAGAACGACAGCTCGACCGTGTAGTAGATCGGATAGGCGATGACGATGAGCATCACGGCGATCGCTGGAAGCACGTAAGCGTAGTCGGCGCGATGCTCCCAAATATTCCGCAGCACCCCGGAGCTACCGGGTTGCAATCTTCGGCGAGCCTCGGCCTTGCCGGTCACGATCGTCACGATGGCGTGCCCTTGTTGTTCGGAGCAAACCGGCTGCACGCACTATCGGCGCAGCCGGTCGGATCGCAGGTCAGGCCCGGACTAGAGTCCGTCCATCAGGTTCTTCACCTTCTCGGCCGCGTCGTCCGCTGCCTGGTCGACGGTCATCGCTCCGGTCAGGGCGTTCTGCAGCATGTCCGGGACGATGATATTCATGATCTCGGGGGATTGCGGCAGCGCCGGGAACGGAATGCCGTATGGCAACATCGAGGTGGTGACATCGAGGAACTTGATGTTGTCCAGACGTTCCTTCATCCATTTGGTCTTGAAGCCGTTGAGGTTGCCCGGGTTCGAGCCGGCATACGCCATCTTCAGCGACCATTCAGGGCTCGTCCACATGCAGATGATGGCCTTTGCAGCCGGCTCGTCCACCTTGCCGCCCTCGACATATTCGGGCTTCAGGATGTGAATGTTCGAGCCGCCAAACACGACGGCGCGCTTGCCGTCGGGGCCGGTCGGGATCAGGCCGTAGCGCATGTTGTCGATGACGGTCTGCGCCTTCTCCTTGTCGGCGCCCGTTGCCTTCTTCTGCAGGTCGAGCATGACGTTATAGTCGGACGGGTGCGAGACCATCATGCCGAGTTGGCCGGCGACGAACAGGGGCTGGTTATCGGCCTGCTGGTTGGTGAGGGCCGAAACCGGAACCGACTTGTCGCGAACATACATGTCGTAGGAGGCTTGCAACGCCGCCTTGCTCTGCGGGCTATTGAGCTCGACCTCCTTATAGGTCGGGTTCGCGGAGGCTTCGTCGAAGACACCGCCGCCATAGGCCCATAGTTGCGGCATGAAGCGGTACGGCGTGTTGCCGGCGTTCTTTCGCGCCACGAGGCCGTAGCCGGCAATGCCGAGCTTGTCATGGATCTGCTTGGAATATTTGACGACGTCGTCCCAGGTCGCCGGAGCCTTGTCCGGATCGAGGCCCGCACGCTTGAAGATGTCGGCGTTCCAGATGAACGCCATCGTCTCATTGTTGGTGGGAATGCCGTAGGTCACGCCATCCCAGGTTACCGCCTTCATGGCGCCGGGCCAGAAATCCTCCGTGGGATAGCCCACATCTTCCGGCTTGAGCGGCTGCAGATAACCCTTCGAGGCGAACTCGGTTCCGCCCAGGATTTGCAGGCGGACCGCCATCGGCGCCGCATTGCCGAGCAGCGCCGTGCGGAATTTGTCGAGAAGGTCGTTGTAGGTGAGGGCCTGATCCTCGAGCTGGATGTTCGGATAGGTCTTGCGGAAGGTTTCGAAGAAATCCTTGTAGTACTGGCGCAGGAGATCGGGGTCGCCCTCGAACACACCCTGATACCAGAACGTCAGTCGCCCCTTGTAGTCGAGCGGAGTGACCTTGCCGCAATCGGCGGCCGTGTCGAAATCCTGTGTGCCGGCGATGGAGCGCACATATTCCGGCGACCACTTGCTCAAATCGACCGGCGGCGAACCCAGCGCCGATCCCGACATGAGCGACGCCATCAAAGCAGTGGCGACAGTGCCGCGCAGGACGGCACCGCCGAGTGTAATCCTCGTCATAGTATCCTCCCAGATTCTCCCATGCCGCTGTGCGCCAAGGGGCTCGTCCGACCGTGCGGGATGCGTCCTTCTGCTCAATGTATCCCTTCGATCATCTGGTACGTTTTCAGATCGTGGATTGCCTGTCAACGCACCCGATCGTACATTGTTTGCAAAACGCGTGTATGATATCGAGCATGCGATGTACTAATCGGGGGAGCCGGCTTTGGCCGAAACAAGTGATTTCAAAGCAGAGCCACCCGTGGGGATTGATCCCATCGGGGCGTCCAGCGAGGGCGCCTCGCTTTATGAGCTGATCCGGGAAGACATCATCGAGGGACGGCTCGCCGCCAACGAACGGCTTGTGGTCACCGATCTCGCCCGGCGTCACGGCACCTCGACCAACCCCGTACGCGAGGCGCTGCAGCTGTTGCGAGGGGAGGGCTTCGTCACCTTTGTCGCCAACCGTGGCGCGCGCGTCCGGCCCATAGACCAGGATTTTGTCCGGGATATCTACGAGATCGGAGTCCTGATCGAGCCGGCCCTGACGCGATGGTTCGTGAACATGGCGACCGGCGAGGACATCGCCGAACTCGAACGCATCCAGGCTCTGATCGAAGAGAACAACTTCACCGACACATTGCGGCACAGTGAACTGGATACCGCCTTCCACACCGTAATGTACCAGCGCCACTACAACCGCCATGCCGCCGAGCTTTGGTGGAAGCATCGCGAAGTGCTGCGAGCCGTGAGCCGCCGTTTCAATTTCACGCTCGCGCGGCGGGCCGCCATCATGCGTGAACACCGCGAGCTCATCGCGCATATCAAATCCGGAAATGCCGACGAGGCGGCCGAACTCATTGCCCGCCATGTCGAGGGTTCCGGCCGGCACGTTCTCGAACAGATGCGTGCGCGCAACGCCGCTCGGGCCGGATAGAACTTCCAGCCCAGAAAATCATTGGTCCGGCCATCAGACAGAGGTAGTTGAGAGATGAAAATCACGAGCGTTCGGCCGTGGCTGATCAAGTCCGATGCTTCCTATTGGGGAGAGTTCCTGTTCGTCGAGGTGACGACCGACGAAGGGGTGAGTGGCTGGGGGGAAATCACCACCACCACAAGGCTCGCCAACCGCGCGCTGTGCACGATCCTGCGGCAGATCGGTGTTGCCGTCACAGGTGAGGATCCGGCGCGCATCGAGCATCTCTGGCACAAGATTTTCCGCAGCTTCACCTATATGGGCAGCCGCGGCGCCGCGGTCGAATGCGTGAGTGCTATCGACATAGCGCTCTGGGACATTCGCGGCAAAGTTCTCGGCAAGCCGATCTACGAGCTGCTGGGCGGACCGGTACGCGATGAAATCGCGCTCTATACCCACCCCAACCAGGCCAAGTTTACCAGCAAGGAGGCTGTGGTCCGCGAAATTCGAGACATCGTCGAATCCGGACACACCGGGCTGAAGTTCGATCCTTTCCCCCACCAGGGCCGCACCGCCGATGGCTTGGCGCGCGAACAGCGGGACGGCTACCTCGATGGCAGCATGACCCGCAAGGACGAGCGCGAGGCTGCCGAACTGACGGCTTTGATCCGTGAAACGGCGGGGCCCGATGTCGACATTCTCATCGACGCGCATGGCCGCTTCGACGTCCCCACCGCCATTCGCCTCTGCCGAAGCCTCGAGGAAGCCGGCCAGATCGACTGGTTCGAGGAGCCATGCCCGCCCGAAAGCCTCAATGCCCTCAAGCAAGTGCGTGAGAAGGTCAGTGCCGCCATCTCGTGGGGCGAGCGCGGCCACACCAAATGGGATTTCGTGCCGGTGCTCGAGAACAGGCTTGCGGACTACATCATGCCGGACGTTACCTGGACCGGCGGCATTACCGAACTGAAGAAGATTTCCGCCCTGTGCGAAGCCTACTACATCCCGGTCTCGCCCCATGACGCCGCGGGACCGATCAATGTGGTTGCGGGAGCGCAGGTGATGATGACGGTTCCCAACTTCTACAAGCTCGAAACGTCGGAGTGGAACCTGGACAAATATAATCACCTCATCGACGAGCCACTCGATGTCTCGAACGGCAGCCTCAAGCTGGCGTCGAAGCCGGGTCTCGGTGTCGAGATGAACCGAGACTACCTGCAGGCCCACGAGATAGAGCTTGGCTAGCAACGCTTATGCAGGCCGGGGGTGCGGGGCGCCACCAATCAGAACGAGGATAAGCCATGGCAAAGACGGGTAGCGCCGGCGAGGCGCTCAATCGGGTAAATACGAACTCCAGGCCGAGCGACCTGCGCATCACCGACCTGCGCGTTGCCGAGATCGTCGGCGCGCCGTTCACCTCCGCGCTGGTCAAGATCTACACCAACCAGGGCATTGTCGGCCTGGGCGAAGTGCGCGACGGCGCCAGCGCGACCTATGCGCTGATGCTGAAGAGCCGGTTGCTGGGCGAGAACCCTTGCGACGTCGACCGGCTGTTCCGCCGCATCAAACAATTTGGCGGCCATGGACGGCAAGGTGGCGGAGTCTCGGCAGTCGAGATCGCGCTTTGGGACCTCGCCGGCAAGGCGTACGGCGTGCCGATCTACCAGATGCTGGGAGGACGGTTTCGCGACAAGGTGCGTGTCTATTGCGACACCGACGCGGACAAGCCCAGCGGCACCGAGACCGGAAAGCGGCTCAAGGCGCGGATGGATCTCGGTTTCACCTTCCTCAAGATGGATCTCGGGCTGGCGCAGATCTCCCACATTCCCGGCGCGGTGGTGGCGCCAGCCGGCGTGCTCGACGGTTTCCGCAGCCATCCCGCTCGCGGCCCGGCACGCACGCTGGACGAGCGCCGGGCGCGTAATGCCGCCTATGACGCGCAAAACGTGCCGCATCCCTTCACCGGCCTCCACTTCACCGAAAAGGGCATCGACCTGCTCGACCAATATATCCACGAGGTCCGCGAGGTGATCGGCTACGAGGTTCCGCTCGCCATCGACCATGTCGGCCACATCCTCGCTGCAGGACGGCATCCGTCTGGCCCGGCGGATCGAGAAATACGCACCGGCCTGGCTCGAGGACGTGATCCCCTGGCAGTACACCGAGCAGTATCGGCAGTTGCAGCAGGCGACCTCGGTGCCGATCTGCACGGGTGAGGACATCTACCTCAAGGAAGGCTTCGAGCCGCTGCTCAACGCCGGCATCTCGGTCATCCATCCGGATCTGCTGACCACCGGCGGCATTCTCGAGACCAAGAAGATCGGCGACGCGGCGCAGGAGCATGGCGTCGCCATGGCCATTCACATGGCGGAAAGCCCGATCGCGGCAATGGCCGCCGCGCATGTCGCGGTGGCGACGGAAAACTTCATGGCGCTCGAATATCACAGCGTCGAAGTCGACTGGTGGGACGATATCGTCACCGGCCTGCCCAAGCCGCTGGTCAAGGACGGCTTCATCACCGTGCCCGACAAGCCTGGTCTGGGCATCGACGCCATCGTCGACGAAGTGATCAGCCAGCACCTGCAGCCCGGCGTCACCGGCATCTGGCAACCGACCGATCACTGGGACGACGAATACTCCTGGGACCGCACCTGGAGCTGACTCTACACTTCTCTCCTCGGAGGGAGAGTGAACAGAAGGATGGACCATGATCTACGAACTTCGCATTTACGACTGCGTGCCGGGCCGGCTGCCGACGCTGCTCAAGCGTTTCAACGACCATACCTTGGCGCTGTGGGATAGACACGGCATCCGCCATGCCGGGTTCTTCACCACGGTGGTCGGCGAAAACAGCAATCGACTGACCTATTTCGTCGCCTGGGAATCCCTTGCCGAGCGCGAAGTGAGATGGAAGGCCTTCACCACCGATCCGGCATGGCTCGAGGCCCGCGACGAGTCCGAGCGCGATGGCCCGATCCTGGCCAATATTTCCAGCCAGTTTCTCGCGCCAACCGCCTTCTCGTCGGTGAAATAGAGGACATCATGAAGATCACCGATCTCAGGTGCGCCGTCATCGGCAGGCACCCCATCGTGCGCATCGTCACCGACGAAGGCCTCCATGGCCTCGGCGAGGTCGAGTACACCAAGCCTTATCTGAAACCCTGGGTGCTGCATTTCCGCGACGCGCTGATCGGCGAGGACCCGACGGATGTCGAACGCGTGATGCTGAAGATCCGGCAGCGCGGCTCGTTCAAGCCCTACGGCGCCGCCGTCAGCGCCATAGAGCATGCGCTGTGGGACATCGCCGGCAAGGCCGCCGGCGTCCCGGTCTACAAGCTGCTCGGCGGCAAGGTGCGCGACAAGGTGCGGGTCTACAACGGCTCCATCCGCAAGAAGCGCACCGGCGACAGGCCGGAGGATTACGCGGCCGACGTCAAATGGATGATGGAGCGGCCGGAAGCTTTCTTCATGGTCAAGCAAGGCATCAGCTTTCATTCCAACATGAAGACCAGCGTCCCCGGCTTCCACTACGGCGTGCGTCAGCCGCCGACCTATCACGGCGCGATGGACCAGGGGCAGATCAGCGAGCGCGGCATGGCGCATATGATCGACTGCGTCATCGCCATGAAGGAGGTGCTTGGCGACAAGGTCTCGCTGGCGCTGGATTGCGGCCCCGGCTGGTTCCTGCCCGACGCCATCCGCTTCGCGCGGGCCGTGGAAAAGTACAATCTGATGTGGCTGGAGGATATGCTGACCGGAGACTATGTGCCATGGGTCAATCCACAGGCCTACCGTGAACTCACGACATCGACGTCCACCCCGATCCATACGGGCGAACAGATTTATCTGCGCCATAATTTCAAGGAACTGATCGAAACACAGGCGGTGCGCGTCATCGGCCCGGATCCCGCCGACATCGGCGGTATCGCCGAGCTCAAATGGGTGGCCGAGCATGCCTATATGCACTCGATCATGATGGCGCCGCACGGCACGGCGAACGGTCTGCTGGGCCTCGGCGCGCTGATCAATGTCTGCGCCACGCTGCCGGCCAACTACATCGCCTTCGAATATCCCAGCGCCTCCGACCCCTGGTGGGAGGACATCGTCGTCGGCCTGCCCAAGGGGCAGATCGTCAGGGATAGCATGGTGGACCTGCTCGAAGCTCCGGGACTGGGCCTCGACATCGACGCCAAGGCGGCGAAGAAGTATCTCGCGGCAGAGGACGCCGGTTTCTTCGACCGATAACGATCCGACGCGACCTGAGCGTCAAGGGCTATCGAACGGCTCGCACACATGGGTGAGCGTCCACGCCGTGCCGCCTATTTCGTTTCGGGCAGCATCTCGTCCATCAACTGCTTGACGGCCTCGGCGGATCTTTTCATCCCGGCTTCGTCCATGGCCCAACCGGCGAAGCGTTCCAGCAAGGTGGCGAACCTTACTAGGTCCTGCTCATCCCACTGTGCCAGCGATCCGGCGAAAATCCGCCATTTGGTCTGGCGCACCGCCGCCACGAGGCGCTCACCCTTGGCGGTGAGTTTGAGGCAGATGCGGCGGGCATCGCGTTGCGATGCGACACGGCAGGCATAGCCGCGTTCGACGAGGTCGGCCGCGATGCGGCTGGCGCGCGACGGATCGATCTCGAGGCGCTCGGCGATGACGCCAACCGTCACCTCATCCTGCTGGGTAGCGCTGAAAACCGGATTGTTCGCGATGGCGCTGATCGCATCGAGATGGCTCACTTCCAGCGAAGGGTCTACGCGCGCCAGGATCATGCGGCCGAAGTCGCGGCGCTGGATCGAGCGGCGCACCTTGCTCATTACCGCATCGATGGCGGCCACGGCCTCGGCCGCCGGTTCGGACAGGCCGCTGCCGCGCGCCAGACCGGCGAGGTCCCGATCGCCGCGCGTCTGGAACAGGGATGGAAATCGGTCCGGACTGCTGGATGCGTTGCTGCTCATCCATAGCGCGTTAGCAAGAATATATGCTGATGTCAATTATATGCTGAGCGCACATATCTGGTTGACACCTCTCGGCTGTGGGCACATAAATCGCGCCCCAAGTTACGGAGACACCGATGACTGTCGAGCAGACGCTGCCGGACACAGCGCCCGTGGAGGCCCAAGTCAGGCCCGACCTTACGACCTTGATCGTCTATTTCGGCGCGCTGATCGCCATGTTCATGGCCACCATCGACATGCAGATCGTCGTCACCGCCTTGCCCACGATCGCGGGCGAACTCGGCAATCTGCATCTGTTCGGCTGGGTCGGTGCCGCCTACCTGCTCTCGACCGCCGCGGTCTCGCCATTCTACGGCAAGCTTGGCGACATGTATGGCCGCAAGAATGTCGTGCTGACGGCGATCGGACTGTTCCTGCTGGGCTCGCTGTCTGCGGCATGGCATGGTCGATGGAGAGCTTGATCGCCGCGCGCGTGCTGCAGGGTATCGGCGGGGGTGGGTTGATGGTTTCGGCCTTCGCCATGATCGGCGAACTGTTTTCGCCGCGCGACCGCGCCAAATATCAGGGCTACAGTTCGGCGGTGTTCGCGCTGTCGTCGGTGCTCGGCCCGCTGGCCGGCGGCTACATCACCAGCCTGTTCGGCTGGCGTTGGGTGTTCCTGGTCAATTTGCCGATAGGGATCATCGTGCTGGCGGTGCTGGCCTTCGCCATGCGCAGCCGGTTCAACGAAAAGCGGCACCGCATCGACTATCTCGGCGGCGTGCTGCTCGCCACCGGCACGACGGCGATCGTCTATTGGGGCTATCATGTGCTCGACCCCAGCGGGCCGGACCTGCTCACCTTCGTATTGCCACTCCTCGCGCTGGTCGCCATCACCTTGTTCATCATGGTGGAGCGCCGGGCCGAAGAGCCGATCGTGCCGTTGCGGCTGTTCGGCAATTCGACGGTCAGCATCGTCTCGGGCGTGTCGCTGGTCGCCGGAACGGTGACGCTGGGCATGTTCTTCTATTTCGCCCTCTACATGCAGACGCTGACGGGTCTCAGCCCGGCCGAAGTCGGCTTCCTGTTCCTGCCGGCGTCGCTGACATCGATGGTCATCTCGATCGTCGCCGGGCGGGTAATTGCCGCAACCGGACGCTACAAATGGATGCCGGTGGTCGCCATGGGTATCGGCGGGTTTCTGATGCTGGGCTTTGTCCTCACCAACCAGCACACGCCGATCTGGGTGCTGGCAACGATGATGGCTGTGTTCGGCATCAGCATGGGCCTGCAGTTCCAGGTGCTGATCGTGGCGATCCAGGCGGCGGCACCGCTGCAGGATATCGGCGCGGTGACCTCGCTGATCACCCAGGCGCGGACGCTCGGTGCATCGCTGGGTCTGGCGCTGAACGGCGCGGTGATGATCTGGGCGCTGAACCGGCAGACGTCAGAGCTTCCCACTGAGGCCGCCGTATTGCTGCCGCAGGGCCTGAATGGATTGACCCCGCACCTCGCATCGAGCCTGCCGGACGCGATCCGTGAGGTGGTGCTCGACCACTACTCCAGTGGCTTCAACGTGATGTTCATCTGGGTGGCGGCGCTCTATTTCGTCGCCATGGGGCTGACGCTGCTGCTCGAGGACAAAGAGATCCCGAAGCGGGCCTGAGCCAAAGCTTGTGTCATGCGCTGGGTTTAGGCATTTGGCGATGATCTGAAATCACCGAGGAGGACAGCCATGATCATCGACACTCATCTGCACCTGATCGACCTGTCGGCGCTGCGCTATCCCTGGCTCAGCCGCGAGCCGGCGCTCAACCGCGATTTCCCGCACGCAGAATATGCGATCCAGGCCCGCCGCGCCGGTATCGAGGCCGCGCTGCATATGGAGGTCGACGTCGATGAAGCCGACATCCAGGCCGAGACCAGCCATGTGAAGGCGCAGTCGCTGGAGAAGGGCAGTCTGTTGCGCGGGGCGATCGCCTCCTGCCGCCCGGAGGAGGCCGGCTTCGCCGCCTATCTCGGGCGCCAGCAAGCCGACCCTTTCGTCAAGGGGTTCCGCCGCGTGCTGCATGTCATGCCGGACGAGCTTTCGGACAGCGCGCTGTTTCGCGAAAACATCAAGCGGCTTGCCGGCACCGGCCTGACCTTCGACCTCGTCGTCCTGCCGCATCAGATTCCAAGGGCGGTTGCGCTCGCCGATCTGGCGCCGGATGTGCAGTTCGTGCTCGACCATTGCGGCGTGCCCGACATCAAGGCCAGTGCGGAACATCCGTGGCGCGAGCATATGACCGAGATCGCGCGGCGTCCCAATGTTATCGGCAAGATCTCCGGTGTCGTCGCCTTTGCCGATGCCGGCTCATGGACCGTCGAGACCTTGCGCCCCTATGTCGAGCACACGATCGGCATTTTCGGCTGGGACCGCGTCGTGTGGGGCAGCGACTGGCCGGTGTGCACGCTTGGCGGTGGCCTTGCCACCTGGGTGGCGGCGACACACGCGCTGATCGCGGGCGCCAGCCCTGAGGAGAGGACGAAATTGCTGTCGGGCAATGCCAAGCGGATGTGGAAGCTGTAGCGCGGTCGGACACCGATTGCCTGCAAGCGCGCAGAACGCCATCATAGCGCTACTTCACGCCAATACCTGCCGTCAGGCCGCCATCGATCCTGTAGTCCGCGCCGGTGCAGAAGCCGGCCTTCGACGAGCACAGGAAGGCGATGAGTTCCGCCACTTCCTCCGGTTCGCCGATACGGCCGAGCGGATGCGCCGCGCCGAAGCGCTTGTAGGCCTCTTCGACATCGGCATCGCTGCCGCCGTCACCGCGCGCAGCCTTCTCCAGGATCGGCGTGCGGATCGAGCCCGGGCTGACCGAATTGACGCGGATGCCTGATGCCGCGTAGTCGAGCGCCAGCGAGCGCGTCAGCGTGTGGATGGCCCCTTTGGTCGTGGCATAGGCGGCAACGTTCTGCTGGCAGGCAAAGCCCTGCACCGAGGCGACATTGACGATGGCGCCGCCGCCGCGCTTGATCATTTCGGGGATGCCGAAATGCGCGGTCAGGTAGATCGAGCCGACATTGACCGTCATCGTTCGGTTCCAGGTTTCCCAGTCGGTGGTCGTCGCCGTGCCATAGGGATGGACGGCGGCTGAATTGACGATGACATCCAGGCCGCCGAACTTCGCGACGCCAGCCGCGACCGCGTCGCGCACCTGATCGGAAACGGCGACGTCGGTGTCGATGACCAGCGCTGCTGCTCCAGTGCTTTCCAGTTGCGCTTTCAATGACGCGTTGGCGGCGCGGTCGATGCCGCAGGCGATGATTGCGGCGCCACTGGCTGCAAGGCGTGTGGCGGTTGCCAGGCCGATTCCGGTCGTCCCGGTCACCAGGGCGACCTTGCCGTCGAAATCCATCATTTCTAAAAACTCCTCCATTTTCTATCGACTCCCATCGGGGTCCAACAATAAGTTGCCAACCTCTCGCAGAAGGAAAGCCGAAAATGGAACAATGCTGGCGCTGGTATGGGCCCGATGATCCGGTGACGCTCGATCATGTCAAGCAGGCGGGCGCCACCGGCGTGGTCTCGGCGCTCCACCATATCTATGACGGCCGGGCGTGGCCTGAGGCCGAAGTGCTGGAGCGCAAGCGCATTATCCAGGAAGCAGGACTGACCTGGTCGGTCGTCGAGAGCATTCCGGTCCACAATTCCTTCAAGATCGGCGCGCAGGAACGCGAGCGCTATGCCGGCTATTACCGCGATTCGATCCGCGCGCTGGCCAAGGCCGGCATCGCCACGATCTGCTACAATTTCATGCCGGTGGTGGACTGGACCCGCACCGATCTAGCCTACCGTCTCCCGACGACAGGCTACGCCCTGCGTTTTGATGCCGTTGATTTCGCCGCCTACGATCTGTTCGTGCTGAAGCGCAAGAACGGTGCTGACAGCTATACGCCGGCGCGTATTGCGCAAGCGGAAGCGCGGCTGAAGGAATTGTCGCCAGAGAAGATGGACCAGATCGAGCGCAATCTGATTGCCGGCCTGCCGGCTACAGAGCGCAAGTATGACCGCGACAGTTTTCGCCAGGCGCTTGCGGACTATGACGGAATCGGGCCGAAGGAGTTGCGCGGCAACCTCGCGTGGTTCCTGCGCGAGATCATTCCGGTGGCGGAAGAGGAGGGGGTGCGCATGTGTATCCACCCCGACGATCCGCCGTTTTCGCTCTACGGCCTGCCGCGCGTCGTTTCGACCGCCGAGGATGCGCGTTTCATTCTCAATGCCGTCGACAGCCAGGCCAATGGGCTGACGTTCTGCACCGGGTCCTACGGCACGCGCGCCGACAACGACATCGTCGCCATGGTCAAGGAATTCGCCGACCGCATCCACTTCGCCCATTTGCGCAACATCACCATCGAGGATGACGGCTCGTTCTACGAGGCCGAGCATCTCGAAGGCGGCACCGACATGGCGCATGTCATCCTGGCGCTGATGCAGGAGGAGGCGCGCCGCCGCAAGGAGGGCCGCGCCGACTGGCAAATCCCGATGCGGCCGGACCATGGCCACCTGCTCGCCGACGATATCGGCAAGACAAGGATCAATCCCGGCTACTCGCTGATCGGCCGCCTGAAGGGCTTGGCCGAATTGCGCGGCATCATGCGGGCCGTGGAAACGTTTGGGCTGGCTTGAAGGGGCAACGACTGCGTTCAATGCCGACGCCGGCTCAGCGTGCGTCGCTGTAGATAATGCGGCCGGCGCGGACGCAAGACACCTCCGATTGCCAGGTTGACAGAAAGCTGACAATGTATCATATCCGGAAAAGCTGACTATGTATCATATTATCTAGCGCTAGGAGAAAGACCGGCAAAGCCGGCGCCCCAGGGAGGCATCGTGGGAGAGGCTATCAGCCAGTGGAGCAATTGGTCGGGCTATGTCACGGCCACGCCGCAGGCTTTTGCCGAACCGCAGAGTCTCGATGAGCTGAGTGGTGCCATTCGCAACTCGCCGGGACCAGTTCGATTTGCCGGCACGGGCCATTCCTTTACGCCGCTGGTCAAGAATGACGGCACCATCCTGTCGCTCGACCGCTTCGAGGGCCTGAGGTCGCACGATCCCGAAAAACTGACGGCGCGGGTCGGCGCCGGCACCAAGATCGGCGCGCTGGCAAAGCTGTTGCACGGCGTCGGCCAGGCGCTGCCGAACATGGGCGACATCGACAAGCAGGCGTTCGGCGGGGCGCTGGGCACCGCCACCCACGGCTCGGGCATCACGCTCGGCGCTTACCATACCCAGCTCGAGGCGATGCAGATCGTCGACGGGCGTGGCGCCGTGAAAGAGTTCGACCGTGCCAAGAGCCCCGACATGATCGAAGCCATGGGCGCTTCGCTCGGCGCTTTCGGCGCCGTCACCGAAGTGACGATCCGCAACGTGGCGAGTTACCGGATGCGGCACCGCCGCTGGACGGCGCCGATCGCCGATGTGCTTGCGCAATTCGAAAGCACCATGACGGCGCATCGTTCGGCCGAGTTCTACTATGTGCCGTTTTCCGGCCAGGCGCTGCTGATTGCCAGCGACATCACCGAGGCGCCGGCGACGGTGCGTCCGCCGACGGAAGACGACGATGCGGTGACGACGCTGAGAAAACTGCGCGACTATCTCAGCTGGCTCCCTTGGCTGCGCCGCCGTCTCATCGGCTCGGCCTTCGCCAAGGTGCCGGCCGAGGATTATGTCGAGGAGTGGCTGAAGGTCTTCACCTCCGAGCGCAACGTCAAGTTCAACGAGATGGAATACCACCTGCCGTTCGAGGAAGGGGCGGCCGCACTCAGCGAAATCATTGCGCTGCTCGAGACGCGGTTTCCAGAGGTCTATTTTCCGATGGAGGTGCGCGTCGTCGCGCCCGACAATGTCTGGCTCAGCCCCTTCTACAAGCGCCCAACCTGTTCCATCGCCATCCATCACGGCGTCGAGCGCGATCCGATGGCGTTCTTCAACGCCGCCGAGCCGATCTTCAGGAAGCGCGGCGGCCGCCCGCATTGGGGCAAGATGCACAGCCTGACATCAAGGGAATTGAGCGCGCTCTATCCGCGCTGGAACGATGCGATGGCGGTCCGCCGCGAGATGGACCCGGACAACCGCTTCGTGTCGCCCTATATTGCCAGGCTGCTCGGCGTCGCGGCATGAGCCTGACCGACACCTATTTCGCGGAAATGTCGGGCGCGCTCAGGGCAGCCGGGATCTTTCAGCCTTGCCTGGTGCTCGATCTCGACCGGCTCGATCACAACATCGCTGCGATCAAGGCGAAGTTCGCCACGGGCCTCGATCTGCGCCTCGTCGACAAGTCGCTGCCATGCCTGCCGCTGATCGACTATATCCGCGCGGCGTTTGCGACCGACAGGCTGATGACCTTTCATCTGCCGATCAGCGCCGAGATGCTGAAAATGTTTCCCCAAGTCGATCTCCTGTTGGGCAAGCCGATGCCGGTTGCCGGCGCCAGGCACGCGCTGACCAATGGCGTACTCGCCGGGCTCGGCGAAGCTACGTCGCGCATCGTCTGGCTGATCGATACCGAGGAGCGGCTGGCCGCCTATGGCTCGCTTGCCGCCGAGCTCGACCGCGAGCTGCGCGTCTGCTTCGAGGTCGATGTCGGCCTTCATCGCGGCGGTATCAGCGATCCCGACTCACTGGCCCGGGCAGTTTCCGCGTTGGCGAATTACCCGCGGCTGAAATGCGAAGGCGTCATGGCCTACGAGGCGCATATCGGCCATATCCCCAAACTGCTGGGAGGACCGGCCAAGGCGCGCGTCAAGGCGATCAGCCTGTTTCGCCAGTATGTCGCTTGCCTTGCCGCCGACCAGCGCAAGATCCTCAATCTTGGCGGCAGCAGCACCGCATTGCTCTATGACAGCTGGGTCGGCGCCAATGAATTGTCCATCGGATCGGCTTTTATGCTGCCGACCGATTTCGATGTGCCGAGCCTCAGCCAATTGTGGCCTGCCGCATTCATCGCGACGCCGATCCTGAAAGTGGTCGATGTCCAGGCGCCGGGCCTCGACCAGCGCTCCTGGCTGCTGCAGAAGCTCGGGCTGTTGCCGCGGCGCGGCTGTTTTCTCTATGGCGGAAAATGGATGGCGAAGCCCGTCCATCCCGTGGGGATGAAGACCGACAAGACGTTCGGCTTTTCGACCAATCAGCAATTCATGGCGCTGCCCGACAACGTCAATGTCGGGCCTGACGACTACGCCTTCCTGCGTCCGACGCAGAGCGAATTCGTGCTACAGCAGTTCGGTTCGATCCAGGTCTATTCCGGCGGGAAATTCGTCGAGCAATGGGCCGCACTGCCGTTTTCGTAGAGCAATTCCAGGAAAAGTGTGAAGCGGTTTTCCCACAGGAATTGCGTCAAACAAAGAGATCGAAGTGGAGGAGGATAGGATGGTTGCCAAGGCAGTCAAAACCCAGCCCGTGCAGCCTGAATGGGCAGCCGAACTCGACCTCGCGCTCACCGATCTCGACGCCAGGAAGGACGACTGGGCGCAGACCTCGAATGGCGAGCGGATCGCCTTGCTGCGGCAGGTCAAGGATCACATCCGCGAGGTCGCCGAGGCGTGGGTCAAAACCGCGACGCGCAAGAAGGGCATCCCGACCGGCTCGCCGCTGGAAGGTGAGGAATGGCTGGCTGGCCCGGCGGCGCTGATGGATGGCTGCAACCAGTTCATCCACACGCTGAGCCTGATGGAGGGCAAGAAGTTCCTCGACAGACTGCCGGTCCGCACCTTGCCCAGCGGACAGGTGGCGGTGACGGTGGTTCCGAATTCGCTCTGGGACAAGGTGTTGTTCACCGGGCTGAAGGCCGAGATCTGGATGCAGCCCGGCGTGACCAAGGCGAACCTGGCCGCAAACACCGCATCGGCCTATGACGCGCCGCGCACCAGCCGCAAGGGCAAGATCGGCCTCGTGCTCGGCGCCGGCAATGTCGCCTCGATCGCGCCGCTCGACTGCCTGCACAAGCTTTTGGTCGAGCACCAGGTGGTTCTGCTCAAGATGAACCCGGTCAACGACTATCTGATCGATTTCCTGCGGCCGGCGCTGCGGCCGCTGATCGAATTCGGTGCGCTGCGCATCGTGCGCGGCGGCGCCGATGTCGGCGCGTATCTGTGCAACCACGATCTCGTCGACGACATCCACATCACCGGTGCCGCCGCTTCGCATGACGCGATCGTCTGGGGGCCTGGCGAGGAGGGCCGCAAGAACAAGGCGGCGGGCACGCCGCGCAACAGCCGGCGTATCACCTCGGAGCTTGGCGGCGTGGCGCCGACCATCGTGGTGCCCGGCCCATGGTCGAATGCTGACATCGCCTACCATGCCGAACTGATCGCCACACAGAAGCTCAACAATTCCGGTTTCAACTGTATCGCCTGCCAAATGCTCGTGTTGCCCGAAGGCTGGGACAAATCCGACGCGCTTCTGGCGGCCCTCGAAAAGGTGATGCAGAAAGCCCCGTCGCGCCCGGCCTATTATCCCGGCGCGACCGAGCGCCTCGCCGCCTTCGAGGCGCATGCCGACAGCGTACAGAAATTCGAGCGGCCCGGCGGGCCGGCCTGCGTGGTGGTGCCGTTCCGGCCGGGCACGGATACCTATCTCGAAAATACCGAGGTGTTCGCGCCGGCGCTCAGCGTCATGCGGCTGCCGGCGGGCAATGCGGAATCCTATCTGCGCGCCGCTGTCGCCTACGCCAATGAAAAGCTGCACGGCACGCTTGCCGCCAACATCCTCATCCATCCCAGGACGATCGCCGAGATCGGCCGGCAGCGCTTCGAGGAAATCATTGCAGAACTGCGCTATGGCGGCATCGGCATCAATTCCTGGAGCGGCGTTCTGTTCGCGCTGCTGCGCCCGACCTGGGGTGCTTTCCCTGGCCACACGCTCGACGACGTGCAGAGCGGCATCGGCGTCGTCCACAACACCTATTTGTTCGACAGACCGGAACGCAGCGTGCTCGAAGCGCCGTTCCGCATCATGCCGAAGCCGGCCTGGTTCCTGACCCACAAAAGGGCACACATGGTCGGCCGCCTGATCACCGAGTTCAACTACCAGCCGAGCCTCCTGAAGCTGCCGCGCATCATCTGGAACGCGCTGCGCGGCTAGCAACGAGCATCCGATCTCGAAAACAAAAGCCGGCACAGGAGCTACGACAATGGCTGACGCGGACGCAATCATCGTTGGCGGCGGGCTGGCCGGCCTGGCCGCAGCCGCGGAACTCGGCGATGCCGGAAAGCGCGTGATCATCGTCGAGCAAGAGGGTGGCGGTTTTCTCGGCGGCCAGGCATTCTGGTCGCTCGGCGGCCTGTTTTTGGTCAACACGCCCGAACAGCGCCGCCTGCGCATCAAGGACAGCCGCGACCTCGCCTGGCAGGATTGGCTGGGTTCTGCCCAGTTCGACCGGCCCGAGGACCATTGGCCAAGGAAAGTGGCGGAAGCCTATGTCGATTTCGCCGCCGGCGAGATGCGGCCGTGGCTCTACGCCATGGGCATGCGCTGGTGGCCGGTGGTCGGCTGGGCCGAGCGCGGCGGCGCGCTGGCCAATGGCCACGGCAATTCAGTGCCGCGCTTCCACCTGACATGGGGCACTGGGCCGGGCGTGGTCGCGCCGTTCGAAAGGCGCGTGCGCGAGCACGTCGCCAAAGGGCTGATCACTTTGAAATTCCGTCATCAGGTCAGCCGGCTGATCAAGACCAACGGCGCGGTCACCGGCGTCGCGGGCGAAATCCTGGAGGCATCCGATGTCGAGCGCGGCAAGCAGTCGAGCCGCACGGCCGTCGGCGATTTCGACCTTTCGGCCGGTGTCGTGATCGTCACCTCCGGCGGCATCGGCGGCAATCATGAGTTGGTTCGCAAGGTCTGGCCGGTCCGGCGGCTGGGGCCAGCGCCGAAGCGTATGGTTGCCGGCGTGCCGCACCATGTCGACGGCCGCATGGTGGCGATCACCCAGGACGCCGGCGGGGCCGTCATCAACGCCGACCGCATGTGGCACTATGTCGAGGGGATCAAGAACTGGAATCCGATCTGGCCGAACCACGGCATCCGCATCCTGTCGGCGCCGTCGCCGCTATGGTTCGATGCTCTGGGACAACGCATGGAGGCGCCGTTCTTCCCGAGCTTCGATTCGCTCGGCACCTTGAAGCGTATCCTGTCGACGGGACACGATTATTCCTGGTTCGTGCTGAGCAAGACGATCGCTTCGAAGGAGTTCGTGCTGTCGGGTTCGGAGCAAAACCTAGACTTTACGGCCAAGGATTGGCGGGCCGTGCTGAAGAACCGGCGCGGCGGCAAGGCACCACCATCGGTGGCAGCGTTCCTGGAAAAGGGCGAGGACTTCGTCGTCCGCGACAACCTGGCCGACTTGATCGCCGGCATGAACGCGCTGTCAGGCGACAATCTGCTCGACTACGACCGGCTCAAGGCGCAGATCGTGGCGCGCGATCGCGAGGTCGACCATGCCTATACCAAGGATGCGCAGGTCACAGCCGTCCGCGGCGCCCGCAGCTACGTTGGCGACAAGATCTTCCGGGTGACCAAGCCGCACAAGATACTCGATCCCAGGCACGGGCCGCTGATCGCGGTGCGCCTCAACATCCTGACGCGCAAAACGCTTGGCGGCCTGCACACCAATCTCAATTCGCAGGTTCTCGACGGCAATGGCGAACCCATTGCCGGGCTCTATGCGGCAGGCGAGGTGGCCGGCGGCGGTGGCGGCGGCTATCACGGCTACAATGCGCTGGAAGGGACATTTCTCGGCAGCTGCATCTTCTCCGGCAGGAACGCAGGCCGGCACGCCGCGGGCAGGTGACGCGGCTGGCGGGCCAAGAAAAGGTCGATGAGAACAGGACATCCGCCATGTTCCATGGATAGCGACTGCTTTCGATCGCTTGCGGCAACCCAGGCGGTCAGCGAGTTGCGGCTTGCCGGCGCCGACGGTTCCCATGCGCTGGTGCTCGGCGCTGCGGCCCATCAGAGGCCTGCGTTACGCTGGCGCCACCGCGAAATCGAACCCGAGGTCCTGAAGGCCTGGCCGCAAGGTCGGCCGAGCTACCACTCGGCGAAGGAGCCGTCCTTGTGACGCCAGACCGGGTTGCGCCAGCGGTGGCCTTCCTTGGCGCGTTCCTTGACGTAGTCCTCGTCGATTTCGACGCCGAGGCCGGGACCATCGGGGATTGCGACATAGCCATCCTCGTAGCGGAAGACGTCCTTGTTGGCGGCATAGTCGAGCAAATCGTTTGCGGCGTTGTAGTGGATGCCGAGGCTCTGTTCCTGGATGAAGCAGTTGTAGCTGACGGCATCGAGCTGCAGGCAGGCGGCGAGCGCGATCGGGCCGAGCGGGCAGTGGGGCGCCACCGCAATGTCATAGGCCTCGGCCATCGCTGCGATCTTGCGGCATTCGGTGATGCCGCCGGCATGCGACAGGTCCGGCTGGATGATGTCGACGGCGCCTTGTTCGAACACCGATTTGAAATCCCAGCGGCTGTAGAGCCTCTCGCCGAGTGCGATCGGCGTCGAGCCGAGGGCGGCGATCTCCTTCAGCGCCTCGCGATTTTCGCTCAGCACCGGCTCCTCGATGAACATCAGCCGGTAGGGTTCCAACTCCTTGACCAGCATGCGCGCCATCGGCCGGTGGACGCGGCCGTGGAAATCGACGGCGATGCCAATGTTGGACCCAACGGCCTCGCGCACCATGGCGACTCGTTCGACAGCCGCATCTATTCTGTCATGGCTGTCGACGATCTGCAGTTCCTCGGTGCCATTCATCTTCAGCGCCTGAAAACCGCGCGCCACCAGTTCCCTGGCGCCATCAGCCACTTCCGCCGGCCGGTCGCCGCCGATCCAGGAATAGACCTTGATGCTGTCGCGCAGCTTGCCGCCGAGCAGTTCGTGCACAGGCACGCCGAGCGCCTTGCCCTTGATGTCCCACAGCGCCTGGTCGATGCCGGCAATGGCGCTCATCAGGATCGGCCCGCCGCGGTAGAAGCCGCCGCGATGCATCACCGTCCAATGGTCCTCGATCAGGCGCGGGTCCTTGCCGATCAGATAATCGCCAAGTTCCTTGACCGCTGCCTCGACCGTCAGCGCACGGCCTTCGACCACAGGCTCGCCCCAGCCGGTAACGCCGGCATCAGTCTCGATCTTCAGGAACAGCCAGCGCGGCGGGACGATGTAGGTGGTGAGCGAGATGATTTTCATGCTGGTCTCAGTTGTTCTTGAGTTTCTTGGCGCTGACCAGGTCGCGCGCCGCAAGGTCGAGGATCCGGCCTGCCGCCGCACGCGCCGCCGCGGCATCGCGCATGCGCAGCGCCTCGACCACCTCACGGTGCGCCGCCACCGCTTCCATGCGCCGGGCGAGCGAAATGGTCGCCGTTGCTTCGAGCGAGAATTTCAGCCCGGTGTCGATCAGATTGCCGATCTGGCGGAAGATCGGGTTGTGGCTCGCGGCATAGACGATCTGGTGGAAGGTGATGTCCGAGCGCGAGAAGGCGGCGAGATCCTCGCCGGCATTGGCCATGCCGCGCCAGGCGGCTTCGAGATCGGCGATCTCCTGCAGCGTCGCACGAGTCGCCGCCAGTTCAGCTACCAGAGGTTCGATGGCGCGGCGCGTTTCGAGGATGGCGTCGAACAATTTGTCGTCCAGCGCATGCGGCGCGTGCCAGGCCAGCACCTGCGGGTCGATGATGTTCCAGTTGTCCTGTTCACATACAACCGTGCCGATGCGCGGTCGCGACAGCACCAGCCCCTTGGCGGCCAGCACCTTCAGCGCCTCGCGGATGACGGTGCGGCTGACGCCATATTCGACGCCGAGTTCGTTTTCGGTCGGCAGGGACGAGCCGGCGGGATAGCGTCCGGAAAAGATGTCTGAGGCAAGCGCCTTGGTCACATCGGGCATGACGCGCGGGCGGCGGGTGTCGCCTGATGCCTTCTTCGAAGTTTCGGTCACCTCAGCCCTCCTCCAAGGCGGCGAAACCACTGATCTCGCGTCCCCGGCCTTACCGGATGCGGATGATTTGCGCCAGCGATCCCTGGTCAGAGCATGTAGCTCAATTATCATACCAGATCAATTGACGAGTATGATAAAAAGAATTAGAGACTCTGCATCCGGGCTGAGCGCCCGGCCATCGCTGGGAGGTAATCATGCGACTTCTGAAGACCGCGCTCGTCGCGGGCGCCCTTGCCGTGCTGTCCGTCACGACCATCGCAGCATATGCTCAGGACACCAAGATAGGTTTTATCGTCAAACAGCCCGAGGAGCCGTGGTTCCAGGACGAATGGAAGTTCGCCGACCAGGCCGCCAAGGAGAAGGGTTTTACCCTGGTCAAGATCGGCGCCGAGGACGGTGAGAAGCTGATGTCGGCGATCGACAATCTCGGCGCGCAGGGCGCGCAAGGCTTCATCGTCTGCACACCTGATGTGAAACTCGGCCCCGGCATCGTCGCCAAGGCCGCCGCAAACAATCTCAAGCTGATGACCGTTGACGACCGTCTGGTCGGCGCAGACGGCAAGGCGCTGGAAGACGTGCCGCATATGGGCATTTCGGCGACCAAGATCGGCGAGGCCGTCGGCCAGGCGATCGTCGACGAAATGAAGGCGCGCGGCTGGAAGGCCGACGAGGTCGGCGCCATCCGCGTCTCCTATGATCAGTTGCCGACCGCCGTCGACCGGGTCGAAGGCGCCATTTCGGTGCTGAAGGCCAACGGCTTCAAGGCCGAAAACATCTTTGACGCGCCGCAGGCCAAGACCGATACCGAGGCTGCGCTCAATGCGGCGACGGTGGTACTCAACGCCCATGCCGACATCAAGAAGTGGGTCTCCTTCGGCCTCAACGACGAAGCCGTGCTCGGCGCCGTGCGCGCTTCCGAAAGCGTCGGCATCCCGGCCGAAAACGTGATCGGCGTCGGCATTGGCGGCGCGGATTCGGCGATCAACGAGTTCAAGAAGCCGACCGCCACCGGCTTCGTCGGCACGGTGATCATCTCGCCGAAGCGTCACGGCTACGAGACTGCGCTCAACATGTATGACTGGGTCGCCAACAACAAGGAACCCGAGAAGCTCATCCTGACCGCCGGTGCGCTGGCCAAGCGCGACGACTACCAGACGGTCCGCAAGGGTCTCGGCATCGAATAATCCTCCCTGTACAAACAGGCGGCGGCTCACAGTCGCCGCCTGTTTGGCATGGCAAAAGGATAGGCGCCCCATGTCCTTTCTCGACTTCTCGGAAATCACCAAGACCTATCCGGGCGTCAAGGCGCTGTCGGACGTCTCGTTCGGCGTCGACAAGGGCGCCGTGCACGGCCTGATGGGCGAGAACGGCGCCGGCAAATCCACGCTGATCAAGATCCTGTCCGGCGACCAGCATGCCGATGACGGCGAGATCCTCATCGACGGCAAGATGCAAGCCTATGCAACGACGCGAGATGCCTTCGACAATGGCGTCATCGTCATCCACCAGGAACTGCAGCTGGTTCCTGAGCTCACTGTTGCCGAAAACCTCAGCCTCGGCCGCTTCCCCGCCAACGCCGGCATCATCGCCCGTGCCAGGATGCTAGACGGTGTTGGCGCCAAGCTGAAATCAGCCGGCATCGACATCGATATCAGCCGCAAGGTCAAGACGCTGTCGATCGGCGAGCGCCAGATGGTCGAGATCGCCAAGGCGATCATGCTCGACGCGCGCGTCATCGCTCTGGACGAGCCGACCTCGTCATTGTCGTCGCGCGAAAGCGAAATCCTGTTTGCGCTGATCGACCGCCTGCGCGGCGAGGGCAAGGTCATCATCTATGTCTCGCACCGGCTGGACGAAGTGTTCCGCCTCTGCGACAGCCTGACCGTGCTGCGCGACGGCAAGCTCGCGGCGCACCATGCGTCGCTGAAAAACGTCACACGCGACCAGGTCGTCGCCGAAATGGTCGGCCGCGAAATCTCCGATATCTGGGGGTTTCGCCCACGCCCGGCCGGCGATGTCCGGCTGAAGGTCGACGCTGTTTCCGGAGTAAAACTGACGACGCCTGCCAGCTTCGAGGCAAGGGCCGGCGAGATCGTCGGCTTCTTCGGCCTGATCGGCGCGGGGCGCTCGGAACTGATGCGGCTGGTCTTCGGCGCCGACCGGCGCTCAGGCGGCACCATCAGCGTCGACGGCAAGGTCGTTCATGCCACCGATCCCCATGACGCGATCCGCGCCGGCATCGTTTTGTGCTCGGAAGACCGCAAGCATGACGGCATCATCCAGGGCCGCTCGATCGAGGAGAACATCAACATCTCGTCGCGGCGTCATCACACGCGCTTCGGGATCCTGAACCGCGCCAGCGAGATCGCCACCGCCGAGACCTTCATCAAGAAGCTCAAGGTGCGCACGCCGTCGCGCAAGCAGGACATCATCAACCTCTCCGGTGGCAACCAGCAGAAGGTCATTCTCGGCCGCTGGCTGTCGGAGCAGGGCGTGCGCGTGCTTATCGTCGACGAGCCGACACGCGGTATCGATGTTGGCGCCAAAGCGGAAATCTACGAGTTGCTCTACCAGCTTGCCGAAGACGGCATGGCGATCGTCGTCGTCTCGTCCGAACTGCCGGAAGCGATGGGCATTTGCGACCGCATCCTGGTGATGTGCGGCGGGCGCATCAGCGCCGAACTCGCCCGCGACCAGTTCGCCGAAAAAGCGATCCTGGCCGCTGCTCTTCCCGATCAGAAAACCCCCGACGCGATCGCATCCTGAGGATCTTTACCATGACCGATCAGTTGAAGAAGATCCTGCTCGGCGAACAGGGCCTCGTCGTCATCTTCATCGTCGCCTTCGTGCTGGTGTCGCTGCTGGTGCCGAACTTCCTCACCGACCGCAACATGCTCGGCCTGCTGCAGTCGGTGGTCACCGTCGGCATTGTCGCCTGTACGATGATGTTCTGCCTTGCCGCGCGTGACTTCGACCTCTCGGTCGGCTCCATCGTCGCCTTTGCCGGCATGGTCGCGGTAATGGCGTCGAACTATACCGGTTCGATCCTGCTCGGGCTTCTCGCGGCAATCGCCTGCGGCGCCTTCGTCGGCTTCATCAATGGCGTCGTCATCGCCAAATTCCGCATCAACGCGCTGATCACGACGCTTGCCACCATGCAGATCGTGCGCGGCCTTGCGCTGATCGCATCCGATGGCCGCGCCGTCGGCATCAACAGCCCGGATTTCTACCAACTGGCGCTGTCGAAGCTGTTCGGCATTCCGACGCCGGTCTGGGTCCTGGCCGTGCTGTTCTGCATCTTCGGTTTTGTCCTCAATCGTACCGTGTTCGGCAAGAACACGCTGGCCATCGGCGGTAACCCGGAGGCTTCGCGCCTGGCCGGCGTCAATGTCGACTGGACGCGCATCTGGATCTTTGCGCTGCAAGGCGTGGTTTGCGGCATCGCCGGCATCCTTTTGGCCTCGCGCATCACGTCGGGCCAGCCCAATGCGGCGGTGGGGCTTGAACTCTCGGTCATCTCGGCCTGCGTGCTCGGCGGCGTCTCGCTTGCCGGCGGCCGCGCCACCATGTCGGGCGTCATCGTCGGCGTGCTGATCATGGGCATCGCCGAAAACGCCATGAACCTGCTCAACATCCCAGCCTTCTACCAATACATTGTGCGCGGCGTGATCCTGCTGCTTGCCGTTTTGCTCGACAATCTGCGTTCGTCGGCACTGGGCCGGCGCTGATCCGTCTTCCAGTGGAGTGACAGCCATGGCTGAGCGCCTGTCCGGCAAACGCATCTTCCTCACCGGCGCCGCGCAAGGCATCGGGCTCGCCATCGCCGAGGCCTGCCTGGCCGAAGGGGCAAAACTGTTCCTGGTCGATCGCGACGGCGCGCTGCTGGACAAAACGGTCGCCGGCCTTGCCGCACCGCAGGGCCATGTCGGACATACCGCAGCCGACATCAGCGACGGGGCCGCGATTGCCGCTGCCGTCAGCCGGGCGACCGACGCGATCGGGCCGATCAACGCGCTGATCAACAATGCGGGGATGAATGTGTTCTCGACGCCGCTCGAGGCGACCGAGGAGGAGTGGAATCGCAATTTCGACGTCAACGTCAAGGGCGCCTGGAATTGCAGCAAGGCGGTGCTGCCAGGAATGATCGCAAATGGCGGTGGCGCGATCCTCAACATCGCCTCGACGCACAGCTTCACCATCATCCCTCATACCTTCCCTTATCCCGTGGCCAAGCACGCGCTGCTTGGGCTGACCAAATCGCTGGCGCTGGAATATGCCGGGCAGGGCGTGCGCGTGAACGCGCTGGCGCCCGGTTATGTCGAGACGCAGAAGGCGACCGACTATTGGAACAGTTTTGCCGATTCGGTTGCGGCGCGCGCCAGGACGCTGGCGCTGCATCCCGGCGGCCGCATCGCCTCGGCGCGCGAGATCGCGCTGGCCGCTGTGTTCATGATTTCTGAGGAGTGCCCGTTCATGAACGCGGCGACCCTCGTCGTCGATGGCGGGCTCAGCCAGCTACAGCATCCCGCCTGAACGCTGGAGAGGCTCTATTTCTACGGCGTCGACCGCCGGCTTAATGGCGCAAGCCGTCGCGATCAGAAACGCTCGCGATAGGCGCGCGGATTGGTGCCCAGCACGCGCAAAAAACCGCGCCGCATGGTTTCTTCCGAGCCGAAACCGCAGCGGCGGGCCGTCTGGTTGACGGGCTGGCCCCGCTCCAGCATCCGTCGCGCCGCCTCGATCCGGATCTCCTCGATCGCGCGGGCGGGTGTCCGGCCCGTGGCCTCGCGATAGCGCCGCGAGAAGCTGCGCGGGCTCATATTGGCGTGGTCGGCCAACTGCGTGAGCGACAGGTCGCCGGCCAGATTTTCGAGGATCCAGCCATGCAGCCGGTCGAAGCGCCCGTCGCCTTGCTGCAGCTTGAGGGTTTGGCTGAACTGCGCCTGGCCACCGGGACGTTTCAGGAAGACCACCAATTCGCGCGCCACGGCAAGCGCCGTGTGCCGGCCAAGGTCGGCCTCGACAAGGGAGAGGGCGAGATCGATCCCCGCCGTTACGCCGGCGGATGTCCAGACATTGCCGTCGCGGATGAAGATCGGATCGGGTTCGAGGCGGACTGCGGGAAAGCGCCGGGCGAACTCCGCGCAGCGTCCCCAATGGGTCACCGCGCGGCGGCCGTCGAGCAGGCCAGCCGTCGCCAGCAGCATGGCGCCGCTGCAGACGGAAGCGGTTCGCGTGGCATCGCGCGAGCGGCTGGCAATCCATTCGACCAGCTGGGCATCGTCGCAGGCCGCGTTGACGCCCCATCCGCCGGGGACAAGCAGCGTGTCGATCTCACCTCCGTGGGTTGGCAGCGCCGTGGCCTCCAGCACCAGACCGGCCGAGGTCCTTATCCGGGGCGAGGCGGCGACGACCACGACCTCGTAGGGGGCCGGCTCGCCCGCCTGCCGCTTGAAGTCGTTGGCGCTGGCAAAGACCTGGAGCGGTCCGCTGACGTCGAGGAGCTGGATGTCGGGATAGGCAAGCACTTCGATACGGCGCATCGGGTTTTGGCCTGAAACGAGGGGTGAATGGCAATCGTGCCAAGCCATGATGCCTTAGATTGCCCGAAGTCAACCCACGGAGATTTCCATGCCCCTTCGTTTCGGCATCCTCGTATTCCCCGACGTCCAACAACTCGACCTCACCGGCCCATACGAAGTCCTGGCATCGGCCAAGGATGCCGAGGTGGAACTGATCTGGAAGGATCGCAACCCGGTGATGTCGTCGACGCACCTCTCCCTCACCCCGACGGCGACCTTTGACGATTGCCGGCCCCTCGACGTGCTGTGCATTCCTGGCGGGGGCGGGGTCAACGCGCTGCTGGAGGACCAGACAGTCCTCGATTTCGTGTGGGAGCGCGCGGGGCAGGTGCGCTACATCACCTCCGTTTGCAGCGGTGCCCTGGTGCTTGGGGCGGCCGGACTGCTGAGGGGCAAGCGCGCGACCACGCACTGGTATGCGCATGATTTCCTTGAGGAGTTCGGAGCGATCCCGGTCGACGAGCGTATCGTCGAAGACGGCAAGCTCATCACCGCCGGCGGCGTCACTTCGGGGATCGACTTCGGCCTGGCGCTGGTTGCGAGGCTGCTTGGACAGGAGGAGGCCGAGATCGTGCAGCTCTCGCTCGAATACGCCCCGGCTCCTCCCTTTCGGTCCGGCACGCCCGCCGAGGCGTCGCCTGCGGTGCTGGCGCAGGCAAAAAAGCGCCTCTCTGGTTCGAGGCGGGTTCGCGAGGCAATCTTCGCTCGCTGGCGCGAGGCTCGCGCCGCCGCTGCGCCGGCGCGCATCCACGGCTGAAGCAGCAAGGCCGAAGGTGCATCCCCTGGCCCTTCGGCCTTGCTGCGTTTCCACTGTTGACAGGTCCCTTCGTCTGTGCAGAAATTGGTTGGACCATTGAACCACTTCGGTAATAGCCCCGGTGACCGAATTCAGCCTTCCGCCGATCCAGACGACGGCCCGCGACGACGCGGTGCTGAAGGCGTTGGCCGGCTTCGTCATGCGCGAGAAGCTGGAACCCGGTGAGAGGCTGCCGACCGAACGCATCCTCGCTGAGCGTCTGAAGGTCAGCCGCAACACGGTGCGCGAGGCGCTGACGCGCTGGGAAGGGCTTGGCCTGGTCGAGCGCCGGCAGGGCTCGGGCACCTATCTCAAGGCCGCCGTCTCGCTTGACATGCTGCACATGCCGCTGACGCTTGCCGGCGGCAATGATTTCACCGGCCTGATGCGCACGCTGGAAATCCGCCGCGCGCTGGAAGCGGAAGCCGCCGCCCTTTGCGCCATTCGTGCCGACAAGGACGACCTCGCCGAGATCGAGCGCAAGCTCGACATCATGGAGGAAGAGTTTCTCAGCCGCGCCGGCATGTCGTCGGAAGAGGACTGGGAATTCCATCAGGCGATCTACCGCGCCTGCGGCAATCCGCTGTTCGAGCAGATTATCGCCGCCATGCACGAACTGTTCCACCGCTTCTGGGAACATCCGCTCGGCGTGCGCGATTTCGGCCACGCAAGCTTTCCCTACCACCGCACCATGTTCGACTGCATCGCCGCGCACGATCCGGAAGGCGCCCGGGCCGAAGCGCTGAAGCTGATCGCCACGGTCGAGGACGATTTGAAGCGCGGCGCCGCCAACCTCAAACTTTCGGTCCGCACATGAACGAGCACAGCTTCGACCCAGGCATTTCCGGCAGCGACTATCTCGCCGAGGCGGCGACGCTTCTGGCGCATGACGACCCGTTCCCCGGCAATGCGGTGGTGCCGCCGATCTACCAGACCTCGCTGTTCACCTTCGCCAGCTATGCCGACATGGCCGACACCTTTGCCGGGCGCAGGAAACAGCCGATCTATTCGCGCGGCGACAATCCGACGGTGATGGAATTCGAGTCGCGCGTCGCAGCGCTTGAAGGTGCTGAAGCCGCACGTGGTTTTTCGAGCGGCATGGCTGCGATCAGCGCGACGTTGCTGGCTTTCGTCGGCGCAGGCGAACGCATCCTTGCGGTGCGCAATTGCTATGGCGACGCCTACCGACTGTTCGAGCGGCTGTTTCCGCGCCTGCATATCAAGGTCGACTATGTCGACGGCTCTGATCCGGATGCGGTGGCGGCGGCACTTCCCGGTGCGAAATTGCTCTATCTGGAAAGCCCGACCTCGATGATGTTCGAGCTGCAGGATCTCGAGCATCTGACGCGGCTGGCGAAAGAGCAGGGCATCGTCACCACAATCGACAATTCCTGGGCGACGCCGGTGTTCCAGAAGCCGATCCTGCACGGCGTCGATCTGGTGCTGCACTCGGCCTCGAAATATCTCGGCGGCCACAGCGATACCGTCGCCGGTGTGGTGGCGGGCTCGGCCGCCCATATCAAGCACATCAACGACCAGACCTACTCGCAGCTTGGCGCAAAGCTGTCGCCCTTCGAGGGCTGGCTGCTGTTGCGCGGCCTGCGCACGCTGCCGCTGAGACTGCCGCATCACATGAAGAGCGGGCTCATCATCGCCGAGCGCTTGAAGGCGCATGACAAGGTCGAGCGGGTCAATCATCCCGCCTATTCCAATCATCCCGGCAAGAAGACACTTGCCGGCTATGCCGGGCTGTTCTCCTTCGAGGTGACGGAGGACGTCGACATTCCCGCTTTCGTCGATGCGCTCAAATTCTTCCGCATCGGCGTCAGCTGGGGCGGGCATGAAAGCCTGGTCGTGCCGGCAAAGGCCTCGCTCGAGCAGACGCCGGGTCTCAATTCGATGGCGCGCTTCGGCGTCAGCCCCCGAACCATCCGCCTCAATGTCGGATTGGAAAGCGTCGAGGACCTTTGGGCCGACATCGGCCAGGCCTTCGACAAAGCAAAAAAATGACTGGGTTCAAAATGGGAGTTCTGAACATGAAAAGACTGAGCATCATGCTTGCCACCGCTGCCGGCCTGGCGATCTCCGCCAGCAGCGCGCTGGCCGATACCACGCTCAAGCTGGTCGAGGTCATCACCAGCCCGCAGCGCACCGAATTCCTGAAGAAGCAGATCGCCGAGTTCGAGGCCGCCAATGCCGGCGTCAAGGTCGAGGTGGTCTCGCTGCCCTGGGGTCAGGCCTTCGAGAAATTCCTGACCATGGTGCAGGCGGGCGATACGCCCGACATCGTCGAGATGCCGGAGCGCTGGATGGGCCTCTACGCCACCAACGGCCAGCTCGAGGATCTCGGGCCGTTCATGGCCAAGTGGGACGACGCCAAGACACTCGGCGATCGGGCCAAGCAGTTCGGCTCGACCGTCAACAATACCCAATTCATGATCCCATACGGCTACTATGTGAATGCGCTGTTCTGGAACAAGAAGCTGTTCAAGGAAGCCGGTCTCGACGGCCCGCCGGCGACGCTCGACGACTTCATCGCCGACTCCAAGAAGATCTCGGCCATTCCGGGCAAGTATGGCTATTGCCTGCGCGGCGGCCCCGGCGCCTTCAACGGCATGCACATGTTCATGAACATCGCCGCCGGCAAGGGCGGCTACTTCAACGAGGACGGCACCTCGACCATCAACGAGGAGGGCTCGGTCAAGGGCCTGCAGATGCTGGCCGACATGTACAAGGACGGGCTGGCGCCCAAGGATGCGGTGAGCTGGGGCTTCAACGAAACCGTCACCGGCTTCTATTCCGGCACCTGCGCGATGCTCAACCAGGATCCGGATGCGCTGATCGGCATTGCCGACAAAATGAGCGCCGACGATTTTGCCGTGGCGCCGCTGCCGGTCGGACCGAGCGGCAAATCCTACCCGACGCTGGGCTATGCCGGCTGGGCGATGTTTGCCAACTCGCAGCACAAGGACGATGCCTGGAAGCTGATGGCGACGCTGTTGTCCCCCAAGGACAATCTGGAATGGGCCAAGGAAGTCGGCGTCGTGCCGATCCACAATGGCGCCGACCAGGATGCCCACTTCAAGACCGAGCAGTTCAAGGGCTGGTTCACCGAACTCAGCGACACTTCCAAATATGAAATGGTGACGCCGCCGACACATCTGGAGAACCTCGGCAATTTCGTCGACCAGGTGGCGATCAAGAATTTCCAGGAAGTGCTGCTCGGCCAGAAGTCGGCCAAGGACGTCGCCGATCAATGGGCCGCGTTCCTGACCAAGGAGCAGCAGGACTGGCTGGCCAAGAACAAGAAGTAGTTCTTCTTCCTTCTCCCGTTTACGGGGAGAAGGTGGCCCGAATGCATGTCGCCCAAAAGTGCGTAGCGGTTTTGGGACAACGACATGCACAGACAGGCCCGGATGAGGGGCAGCGCGAGCACCCCAAGGCTGGCGCCGCCCCTCATCTGCCTGCCGGCATCTTCTCCCCGTGAACGGGGAGAAGGGTGCTGTTGCCGCTGTCGGCACCCACCCATGACTGTTGAGCGCTAATGACCTATGCCGTGTCCGAAATACGATCCGCAGGCCGGCCGCGAAAGAAGCGGCTGACGCATGCGGCCATCGAGCCCTGGCTTTATCTCAGCCCGGCGATCGTTCTGCTGGTCGTGGTGCTGCTGGTGCCGCTGATCATCGGCATCAGCTATTCGTTCCGGAAGTTCTCCGCCTTCAAATCCGAATATGTCGGTCTAGGCCAGTACCAGGCGATGCTGACCGACCAGGTGCTGGGGCAGGCGCTGGTCAACACGCTCTGGTGGACCGTCGCCAGCCTGTTCTTCCAGTTCTTCCTCGGCCTGGGTCTGGCGTTGCTGCTCGACAAACCGTTTGTCGGGCGCAAGTTCGTGCAGGCGGTGGTGTTCCTGCCCTGGGCGGTGCCATCCTTCCTGTCGGGCCTGACCTGGGCATGGCTGTTCAACCCGATCATCGGCCCGCTGCCGCACTGGCTGTTTGCGCTCGGGCTGAAGGCCGAGCCGACCAATGTGCTGTCCGATCCGGCCACCGCCATGTGGGGGCCGATCATCGCCAACATCTGGTTCGGCATTCCGTTCTTCGCCATCACGCTGCTGGCGGCGCTGAAGTCGATCCCGTCGGAACTGCATGAGGCGGCCGCAATCGACGGCGCTTCGCCTTGGCAGCGCTTCACCAAGGTGACGCTGCCGTTCCTGGCGCCGACCATCGTCATCACCGTCATGCTGCGTACGATCTGGATCGCCACCTTCGCCGATCTGATCTTTGTCATGACCGAGGGCGGGCCGGCAGGCTCGACCAGCACGGTGCCGGTCTACATCTATGTCAGTGCCTTCAAGTCGCTGGACAAGGGCTATGCCTCCGCGGTGGCGGTGCTGCTCTTGGTCTTGCTCATCGCCTATGCGATCGCGCTGATCGCCATCCGCCGCTTGCTGGTGAGGCACGTCTGATGATCGCCGGACGCTCCACCTCCTCGCGCATCTTCAGCGGCATCGGCCTCTACACGGCGATTGCCGCCTATATGATCTTTGCGCTGTTTCCGATCTTCTGGACGCTGAAGATCTCGGTGACGCCGGAGCGGCTGCTCTATTCCGAGGGCATCACGCTGTGGCCGTCGCAGACCACCTTCCGCAACTTCATCACTGTACTTGAAGCCTCGGATTTCCCCCGCTACTTCCTCAACAGCGTCATCGTATCGGTGTCGACGGCGGCGCTCGTCACGGTCATCGCCACGCTCGCCGGTTACGCCATGTCGCGCTTCACCTTTCGCGGCAAGGCGACACTGGCGATCATGCTTTTGCTGACGCAAACCTTCCCGCTGGTGATGGTCATTCCGCCGATCTACCGTGTCATGGGCGAGCTTGGCCTGACCAACAGCCTGGTTGGGCTGATCATCATCTACACCGCCTTCAACACCGCCTTCGCCACCTTCCTGATGCAGTCCTTCTTCGACGGCATTCCGAAGGATCTGGAGGAGGCGGCGATGATCGACGGCTGCACTCGCGCCCAGGCGATGCGCAAGGTGATCGTGCCGCTGACCTTGCCCGGCATGGGCGCGACGCTCGGCTTTGTCTTCACCGCCGCCTGGAGCGAATTGCTGTTTGCGCTGATGCTGATCTCCAGCGATGACCAGAAGACGTTTGCCGTCGGCCTGCTCACCTATATCGGCAAGTTCGCCGTCGACTGGGGGCAGATGATGGCGGCGTCGATCCTGGCGCTGATCCCGGTCTGCATCTTCTTCGCCTTCCTGCAACGCTATCTCGTCACCGGCCTCACCGCCGGCGCGGTCAAAGGATAATCGATGGCTTCCGTCACGCTGCAAAACGTCGAGAAGGACTACGGTTCGCTGCGCATCCTGCACGGCGTCGACCTCGAGATCGCCGATGGCGAGTTCGTCGTGCTGGTCGGCCCGTCCGGCTGTGGCAAGTCGACCCTTTTGCGCATGATTGCCGGGCTGGAGGAGGTGTCGGGCGGCGAGATCCACATCGGCGATCGGCTGGTCAACGATGTCGCGCCGAAGGACCGCGATATTGCCATGGTGTTCCAGTCCTACGCGCTCTATCCGCACATGGATGTGTCGTCGAATATGGGCTTCAGCCTGCTGTTGAAGAAGGCGGAGAAGACGAGGATCGACGGCAGGGTAGGGGCGGCAGCAAAGCGGCTCGGCCTCGACAGTTTCCTCGGACGTCTGCCCAGGCAACTGTCCGGCGGCCAACGCCAGCGCGTCGCCATGGGCCGGGCCATCGTGCGTGATCCCAAAGTGTTCCTGTTCGACGAACCGCTCAGCAATCTCGACGCCAAATTGCGCGTGCATATGCGCGCCGAGATCAAGGCGCTGCACCAGCAGCTCAAGACCACATCAGTCTATGTCACCCACGACCAGATCGAAGCCATGACTATGGCCGACCGCATCGTCGTCATGCATGACGGTTACGTCCAGCAGGTCGGCCATCCGCTCGAACTCTACGATCGGCCGATCAACACCTTCGTCGCCGGCTTCATCGGCTCGCCCGGCATGAACTTTTTTCCGGCGACAGTGGCCAAGGGCGGCAAGGTGGACGCGGTGCTGGCCGACGGCCAGAAGCTGAGATTGCCTGATGGCTTGCCATTGAAGGATGGCGATGTGCTCACCGTCGGGCTACGGCCGGAGCACATCCAGCTTGCCGACGATGGTCCGCTCAGGGCAGAGGTCGAGGTGGTCGAGCCGCTCGGCCTGTCGACGCAGTTCTATGTCCGGCTCGCCAACCAGCTGGTTTGTGTCTTCGTCATGGGACGCAGCACTATCCGGCCTGGCGATAAGGTGCGGCTGTCTGCCGATCCGGCGGCGCTGCATCTGTTCGATCCCGCAAGCGGCAACCGCATCGGGTAATCCTATCGAAGGCTGCCCAGGCTGGCATACATGCCGGTGGTGCGGAACTGCGTCGGGTTGATGCCGTAGAGCCGGCGGAAGACTTTCGAGAAATAGTTGGCGTCCTCGAAGCCGCACAGGATGGCGACCTCCTTGACCGGCAGGAAATCGGCTTTGGTTAGCAGCTTCGCCGCCCGCTGCAGCCGCTGGTGCAGCACGAACTCGGCCGGCGGAACGCCTTCGCTCTCGGCGAAGCAGCGCGAGAAATGGGCGCGGCTGAGGCCGCTGATCTGGACGAGCTCGGCCACGGGCAAGGGCTTGTCGAGATTGGCGTTGATATGATCTATGACCGGCTGCATGACGCTCTGTTTCTCAGTGAAGGCGTGCGAGCCGAAGACATCGTCGTAAAGCGCCATCGCCGCCTCATAGGCGATTGCCGAAGCAGCGCCAGGCGAAGCGCCGCCCTTGATCAGGCGCAGGCTGCAATCGGCGAGACGATCAATCGTCTCCGGCTGCAGCCGAAACACCGGGCCGGAGACGCTGAGTATGGATTTGTGGACGCGCAGCGCCTCCTCGCCATTCATCGAGATCCAGAAATATTCCCAGCGGTCGCCCTTCTCCAGCCAGTAGCGATGGTTGTGCGGCACCAGCACCAGCAGCGTGTCGTTGGCCTGCAGGCGGTAGTTGCGGTTCTCGTAGCGCAACTGGCCGGTGCCGCTGATCGTGTGCTGCAGCACGGTGAACGGCGTCTGGCCGCGCTTGCGCCCATCCCAGTCATAGGTCACGCCCTCGCGTACTTCATAGCCGGTGCTGGTCGGCATGGCATGCAGGCGCTGGCGGCCGCGCGGCAGCGAGATGGTGCGCATCAACTGTCCGTTGGCGATCAGATCATGCAGCACAAAATTACCCTCGAAAGCATAATCGTTCTCTGGCCGCGCCCTGGAATAACGGCATAATCCAAATCCTGAGAACGCGAAAGACCCGCGGTCGAGGAGCGGGCGGGGAGGAGAACGAGCCGGAATTCCGGCTCGAATGGCATGCGCGCCAAGGCGGGCCGCCATTCCCTTTCCTGTTGCTCCTTACCCGGCATTCGAATGGATCGAGGTGAAGGTGATGAGTTTCAAAATCGCTATTATCGGCGCGGGCAGCGTCGGCTTCACCAAGAAGCTGTTCACCGACATTTTGTGCATCCCGGAATTCAGCGACATCGAATTCGCGCTGACCGATCTCAGCGAACACAATCTGCAAATGATCAAGGCGATCCTCGACCGCATCGTCGAGGCCAACAAGCTGCCGACCAGGGTGACGGCGACGACCGACCGCCGCAAGGCGCTGGAAGGCGCGCGCTACGTCATCAGCTGCGTGCGGGTGGGCGGGCTCGAAGCCTATGCCGACGATATCCGCATTCCCTTGAAATACGGCATCGACCAGTGCGTCGGTGACACGATTTGCGCCGGGGGCATCCTCTACGGCCAGCGCAACATCCCGGTCATCCTCGACTTCTGCAAGGACATATTGGAGGTCGCCGAGCCAGGCGCCAAATTCCTCAACTATGCCAACCCGATGGCGATGAACACCTGGGCGGCGATCGAATATGGCAAGGTCGATACGGTCGGCCTCTGCCACGGTGTCCAGCACGGCGCCGAACAGATCGCCGAAGTGCTCGGCGCCAAGTCGCACAGCGAACTCGATTATGTCTGCTCCGGTATCAACCACCAGACCTGGTTCATCGATTTGCGGCTCAACGGCCGCAAGATCGGCAAGGACGAACTGGTGGCTGCCTTCGAGGCGCATCCGGTCTATTCGCAGCAGGAAAAGCTGCGCATCGACGTGCTGAAGCGCTTCGGCGTCTACTCCACCGAAAGCAACGGTCATCTCTCCGAATATCTGCCCTGGTATCGCAAGCGGCCGGACGAAATCACCCGCTGGATCGACATGTCCGACTGGATCCATGGCGAGACCGGCGGCTATCTTCGCTACTCCACGGAAACCCGCAACTGGTTCGAGACGGAATATCCGCAATTCCTCGAAGCGGCGTCGAAGCCGCTCGACGTATCGAAGCGCTCGAACGAGCATGCCAGCCATATTCTCGAAGCGCTGGAGACGAACCGCGTCTATCGCGGCCACTTCAACGTCAAGAACACCGGTATCATCACCAATCTGCCGCAGGACGCGATCATCGAATCACCCGGTTTCGTCGATCGCTTCGGCATCAACATGGCGTCAGGCATCACGCTGCCGGAAGCCTGCGCGGCCACCTGCATGGCTTCGATCAACGTTCAGCGCATGTCGGTGCATGCGGCTGTTACGGGCGACATTGACCTGCTCAAGCTCGCGGTGCTGCACGATCCGCTGGTGGGTGCGGTGTCGACGCCGGAAGAGGTCTGGCAGATGGTCGACGAGATGGTCGTCGCCCAGGCGCGTTGGCTGCCGCAATACGCCGATGCCGTGCCGGCCGCCAAGGAGCGGCTTTCGAAATCGATGGTGAAAACCCGCGACTGGGCGGGTGCGGCGCGGCGCAAAGTGCGCTCGATCGAGGAACTGCGCGCCGAAAAAACGGCCCTGAAACAGGCCGGCTGAGAATGCTGGCAGGCGGACAGCGGGAGGCCGGTTCGCCAATCAGCCATCATGAATAGATGCGGGCAGCAGCAGACGTCGAAACATCTGGGAGGAACACAATGAGGAACTTTCGTGGAATTGGAATTCTCGCCGGGCGAAGAATGGGCATTCTCGCCGGGCTGGCGCTGAGCGTCTCGGCATTGGCGCTTGGCAGTGCATACGCGTCCGAGCCGACCACGCCGCCGGCGCCGGCGGCGTTTCCCGCCGAGGGCAAGATCAAATACGTCGCCCGCGATTCCATCCTGGAGTTCAAGGCGCTGCCCGAATATCACGAGCCCGAGTGGGTCACCGAGAAATACGTCAAGACTGGCAAGCTGCCGCCGGTCAAGGATCGCCTGCCGAAGGAGCCGCTGGTGTTCAAGACCGGCAACATGCCGGACGGCATCGGCGTTTATGGCGACACCATGCGCCACGTCATTGGCGGCCGGCCGGAAGGCTGGAATTATGGCGCCGGCCAGACCCAAGGATGGGGCGGCATCGACATCGGCCTTTCGGAATGCCTGACGCGCACCGCGCCTTTGTTCCAGGTCGAGGCCAAGGACACCGAGCCGCTGCCCAACCTCGCCAGGAGCTGGGACTGGTCGAAGGATGGCCACACGCTGACCATGCACCTGGTCGAAGGCGCCAAATGGTCTGACGGCGTTGCCTTCAATGCCGACGATGTCATGTTCTACTGGGACGATGAGGTCGTCGACCCCAATATCTCGCCGTTGAACGGCGCCACAGCGGAAACCTTCGGTGTCGGCACGACGCTGAAGAAGGTCGACGATTACACCGTCGAGTGGACCTTCAAGGACGCTTTCCCCAAACAGTATCTCTACGCCATGGCCTACGGCACCTTCTGCCCCGGCCCAGCGCATATCCTCAAGCCGCAGCATCCGAAGTACTCGAAGAATACCTACGAGCAGTTCAAGAACGCGTTCCCGCCGGAATATATGAACATTCCGGTGATGGGCGCCTGGGTGCCGGTGGAGTATAGGCCCGACGACATCATCGTCTTGCGCCGCAATCCCTACTACTGGAAGGTCGACGAGAAGGGCAACCAGCTGCCCTATCTCAACGAACTGCACTACAAGCTGTCGACCTGGGCCGACCGCGACGTGCAGGCGGTGGCAGGGGCCGCCGACTTCTCCAACCTCGAGCAGCCGGAGAATTTCGTCGCTTCGCTGAAGCGAGCGGCGGACAAGGACGCGCCGGCCCGGCTCGCCTTTGGCCCGCGCCTGATCGGCTACAATCTGCGCATGAACTTTTCCGCCAATGGCTGGGGCAATCCCGACGAACGCGGCCAGGCGATCCGCGAGCTCAATCGCAATGAGGACTTCCGCAAGGGCATCACCATGGCGCTCGACCGCAAAGCGCTCGGCGACTCGCTGGTCAAGGGGCCGTTCACCGCCATCTACCCCGGTGGCTTTTCCTCGGGCACCAGCTTCTATGACCGCAACTCGACCGTCTACTATCCCTTCGACATCGAGGGCGCCAAGGCGGAACTGGCCAAGGCTGGTCTCAAGGATACGGATGGCGACGGCTTCGTGAACTTCCCGGCCGGGACCGCCGGCGGCAAGAATGTCGAGATCGTGATGCTGGTCAACAATGACTACGGCACTGACAAGAGCCTCGCCGAAGGCGTCGTCGGCCAGATGGAAAAGCTTGGCATCAGGGTCGTGCTCAACGGCCTCAACGGCACCCAGCGTGATGCCTCGCAATATTCCGGCCGCTTCGACTGGCTGATCAGGCGCAACGAGCAGGAGCTGACTTCCGTCGTGCAGAATACCGTGCAACTCGCGCCCGTCGGACCCAAGACCAGCTGGGATCACCGCGCGCCCGAAAGCGGCGTGGTCGACCTGATGCCGTTCGAAAAGGAGCTTGTCGACATCGTCAACAAGTTCGTCTCCTCGTCAGACAATGACGAGCGCGCCAGCCTGATGAAGACGTTCCAGAAGATCTCGACGGAGCATGTCTACAATATCGGACTGACCGAATATCCCGGCGCCCTGATCATCAACAAGCGCTTCTCCAACATCCCGCAGGGAACGCCGATCTTCATGTTCAACTGGGCCGAGGATTCGATCGTGCGCGAACGCGTCTTCGTCGCCGCCGACAAGCAGCAGAAATACGAACTCTTTCCCGACCAGCTTCCCGGCAAGCCCGGCGACAAGGGTCCGACGAACTGAGTTTCCTCCCCTGGCTGACGCCCGGCCGCGCTGCGCGCGCGGCCGGGACGGAGTAAGGTCAGCGGCAACAGATTAGATCCAAGGAGGAGAAACGGTCCGATGCTGCGATTCCTGGCCATGCGCATAGCATCGGCGGTGCCGGTCATGGTCATCCTGAGCCTGGTCACCTTTGCCATCATCCAGGCGCCGCCGGGCGACTATGCCGACTATATCCGTTCGCAGCTCATCAACCAGGGCGGGGCGTCTTTTGCCGAAGCCGACGCGCAGGCGCAGGCCTATCGGGTCGAGCACGGCCTCGATAAACCGCTGCCCGTCCAGTACCTGAACTGGGTCGCCGGCATCATCACCCGCGGCGATTTCGGCTACAGCCTCTATTACAACAAGCCGGTCGCCGCCGTGGTCGGCGAGCGGCTGCCGCGCACGCTGCTGCTGGCATTGGTCTGCCATCTGCTGGCCTCGGTGCTCGGCATCACCTTCGGCATCTGGGCGGCGACCAGGCAATACACGTGGATCGACTCGGTGCTGTCGGCCATCTCCTTCCTCGGCATGACGGTGCCGCGCTTCCTGATGGCGCTGATCATCGTCTATCTCCTGGTCTTCCAGTTCAACGTGTCGGAGATCGGCAGCTTCTTCTCGCCGCAATATGGCGGCGCGCCGTGGTCGTGGGCGAAATTCGCCGACCTCGTCAAGCATGTCTGGCCGGTGGTGGCGATCGCCACCTTCGGCGGGCTCGCCTACAATATGCGCGTCATGCGCGGCAATCTGCTCGATACGCTGAACGCGCAATATGTCGAGACGGCCAAGGCCAAGGGCCTGACCGGCAGCGCCGTCGTCATGCGCCATGCCGTGCCCAACGCGCTGCACCCGCTCATCATGTATCAGGGCGTGGTGCTGCCCTACATGCTGACCGGCGAGATCGAGACGGCGATCATCTTTGCGCTGCCGACGGTCGGGCCGGCCATTGTCGGCTCGATGGCGGTCGGCGACGTCTATGTCACGGCGACCTTCATGATGGTGCTGTCGGCAACGCTGATCGTCGGCAACATCATCGCCGACATGCTGCTCGCGCTGCTCGATCCGCGCGTGCGCCAGTTCAGGGAGAGCTAGATGCTGGCGCGCGACCCATCCCCGCCGCCGCCACCGGCTGAAGCAACCGCGATTGCGACCCCGCGCGGCAATGAGAGCTATATGGCGCTGGTCTGGCGCCGGCTGAGGCGCTCCTGGACCGGCATGGCCGGGCTGATCCTGGTGGTGCTTCTGGTGCTGATGGCGCTGTTTGCCGATTTCTTCGCGCCGATGGACCCCAAGGTGACCGATGTCGCTTTCGCCCCGCCGCAAGTGATGAGTTTTCACGACAGAGACGGGAATTTCGTGCTCCAGCCGCGGGTCTATGCGCTGGCGGATTCTGCTGACCTCGACCCGGTCACCTTCCAGCCGGTCGTCGGGCCGGATTACGAGCATCCGCGCCTGCTCGGCTTCTTCGTCAAGGGCGCCGACTACCGGCTGCTTGGACTGATCCCCGCCAACCGGCATTTCTTCGCTTCGGCCGACGGCCAGCCGGTGCATTTTCTCGGCACCGACAAATTCGGCCGGGATGTGTTGTCGCGCGCCATCCAGGGCTCGCGCGTCTCGCTGATGATAGCGCTGACGGTGGTGTTCATCATCACCGTCATCGGCACCACGGTCGGCATGGTCTCGGGCTATTTCGGCGGCCGCTTCGACGTCTGGATGCAGCGCTTTGTCGAGCTGGTGCTCGCCTTCCCGCAATTGCCGCTCTATCTTGCGCTGACGACGCTGATCCCGGTGACCGCGCCGACCAACGTCTTCCTCGCCTTCGTCATCATCGTCATGTCGGCGCTGGGCTGGGCGCAGATGTCGCGCGAGGTGCGCGGCAAGACGCTGGCGCTGGCGCGGATCGACTATGTGCGCGCCGCCATGGCGGTCGGCGCCACCGACATGCGCATCATCATGCAGCACATTTTCCCCAATGTGATGAGCCACGTCATCGTCGCCGTGACGATCGCGATCCCGACGGTGGTGCTGCTCGAAGCCTTTCTCGGCTTCCTCGGCTTCGCGGTTAAACCGCCGCTGATCTCATGGGGGCTGATGCTGCAGGACACGGCTACCTATTCGGTCATCGGCACCTATCCGTGGATCCTGTCGCCGGTCGGCTTCGTGCTGATCACCGTCTTTGCCTTCAACGCGCTGGGCGACGGCCTGCGCGATGCCGTCGATCCCTATTGAGGTGGCTGGGATGACCGTAGCGCTCGCAGCCACCTTCGCACCAGCCGTCCGGTTCGACCATGCCGGCCGCCACGACCAACCCATCATCGATGCCCGCAACATCGAGGTCGCCTTCAAGGTCGAGCACGGCGTCGTCGACGCGGTGAAGGATGTCTCGTTCCAGCTCTATCGCGGGGAGACGATCGCCATCGTCGGCGAGTCCGGTTCCGGCAAGTCGGTGACGGCGCGCGCTGTCATGGGGCTCTTGTCAAAGCGGGCCACCGTGTCGCCGAAATCCACCATTGACTATTGCGGGCAGGACATACTGAAATTCCCCGAGAGCGCCCGGCGCAAGTTGCGCGGCAATCGCATCTCGATGATCTTCCAGGAGCCGATGAGCTCGCTCAACCCGATCTATACGGTCGGCAGTCAGATCGTCGAGGCGATCAGGGTGCATCGAAAGGTCAGCCGCAAGCAAGCCTGGGCGCGGGCGCTCGAGCTTTTGCGGCATGTCCAGATCCCCGAGCCGGAAGCGCGCATCAAGCAGTATCCGCACCAGATGTCGGGCGGGCAGCGCCAGCGCGTGATGATCGCCATGGCGCTCGCCAACGACCCCGATGTGCTGATCGCCGACGAGCCGACGACGGCGCTCGACGTCACGGTGCAGGCGCAGATCCTCAATTTGATCCGCAATCTGCAAAAAGAACTCAGGATGGCGGTCATCCTGATCACCCACGACCTCACCGTGGTGCGGAAATTCTCGGACTATGTCTATGTCATGCAGCATGGCGAGATGTGCGAGCACAACGTCACCGAGCGGCTGTTCGCCGACCCGCAGCATGCCTATACCAAGCGGCTGCTCGCGTCCGAGCCGCACGGCAAGCCGCAGCCGCTGCCGGAAAACAGCGGCACCATCCTCGAGGCCCGCGATATGCGCGTCTGCTTCATGCTGCGCCATGGCAGCTTCCTGAAGCCGGACTGGCGCGAGCTGGTCGCCGTCGACGATCTCGGCCTGAAGCTTTGCCGCCACGAGACACTGGGGCTGGTCGGCGAATCCGGCTCCGGCAAGACCACGTTCGGTCTCGCCTTGCTCAAGCTCACCGAGGCCAAGCGCGGCGAGGTCAGCTTCGACGGCCAGCCGATCCACGGCCTGTCGCGCGCCGAGATGCGGCCGCTGCGCTCGCGCATGCAGGTCGTTTTTCAGGATCCGTTCTCGTCGCTCAACCCGCGTATGACGATCGGCCAGATCATCGAGGAAGGGCTGGTCGTCAACAGGATCGGCGCGACACGGCGCGAGCGGGTCGATCGGGTTCGCGACGCCCTGGTCAGCGCCGGCATGCCCGGCGATATCCTGTCGCGGTTCCCGCACGAATTTTCCGGCGGCCAGCGGCAGCGCATCGCCATTGCCCGAGCCATCGCGCTGGAGCCCGAATTCATCCTGCTCGATGAACCGACATCGGCGCTCGACCTTTCGGTGCAGGCGCAGATCATCGACCTGTTGCGCAAGCTGCAGGACGAACGCGGCCTTAGCTATCTCTTCATTTCGCACGACCTCAAGGTGGTGCGCGCGCTCTGCCATCGCGTCATCGTCATGCAGAACGGCAAGATCGTCGAACAGGGACCCGTCGACGAGGTCCTCACCCATCCCAAGACCGCCTACACCGAACGGCTCGTCAGGGCCGCCTTCGACGTGGCGTAGCAAAGTGCCGGAGGCTTAATAGTGGCAAGACATCCCAGGATCACCTTCATTGGCGCGGGTTCGACCGTGTTCATGAAGAACATTGTCGGCGACGTGATGCAGCGGCCATCGCTGTCAGGCGCGACGATCGCGCTGATGGACATTAATCCGCAGCGGCTGGAAGAGAGCGCCATCGTTGTCAACAAGCTGATCGCGACTCTGGGCGTGAAGGCGAAGGCTGAGACCTATTCCGACCAGCGCAGGGCGCTCGCCGGCGCCGACTTCGTCGTCGTCGCCTTCCAGATCGGCGGCTTTGAGCCCTGCACCGTCACCGATTTCGAGGTGCCGAAGAAATACGGCCTGCGCCAGACCATTGCCGACACGCTCGGCGTCGGCGGCATCATGCGCGGCCTCCGGACCGTGCCGCATCTGTGGAAGATCTGCGAGGACATGCTGGCCGTCTGCCCCGACGCGATCATGCTGCAATACGTCAACCCGATGGCGATCAACACCTGGGCGATTTCAGAGAAATTTCCTGACATCAAACAGGTCGGCCTCTGCCATTCGGTGCAAGGCACAGCGATGGAACTGGCGCACGATCTCGACATTCCCTACGACGAGATACGCTACCGCTCGGCCGGCATCAACCACATGGCCTTCTACCTGAAGTTCGAGCACCGGCAGCCGGATGGCTCTTACCGCAACCTCTATCCGGACCTCGTCCGCGCCTATCGCGAGGGCAGGGCACCGAAGCCGGGCTGGAACCCGCGGTGCCCCAACAAGGTGCGCTACGAGATGCTCACGCGGCTCGGCTATTTCGTCACCGAAAGCTCCGAGCATTTCGCCGAATACACGCCCTATTTCATCAAGGAAGGCCGCCCCGACCTGATCGACAAGTTCGGCATTCCGCTCGACGAATATCCCAAGCGCTGCATCGAACAGATCGAGCGCTGGAAGGGCCAGGCCGAGGCCTATCGCTCGGCCGACCGCATCGAAGTCGAGCAATCGAAGGAATACGCGTCCTCGATCATGAACTCGGTGTGGACCGGGGAGCCTTCGGTGATCTACGGCAATGTCCGCAACAATGGCTGCATCACCTCGCTGCCGGACAATTGCGCCGCCGAGGTGCCGTGTCTGGTGGACGCCTCCGGCATCCAGCCGACCTATATTGGCGAGCTGCCGCCGCAACTCACCGCGTTGATACGCACCAACATCAATGTGCAGGAACTGACGGTGCAGGCGTTGATGACCGAAAACCGCGAGCACATCTACCACGCGGCGATGATGGACCCGCATACGGCGGCCGAACTCGATCTCGACCAGATCTGGGCGCTGGTCGATGAGTTGCTGGCGACACATGGCGACTGGCTGCCGACCTGGGCGCGTGGGAGCGCCAAGGTCCGGGCCGCCTGAGCGCTGCTGCGGCGGTATCTACTCCACCGTCAGGCCTCCGGTGGCGCCGGCAACCGGTGGCGCAGTTCCTCGACCAGCACGCGCTCGTTCTCCGAATAGTCGATCGGAACGACGACGAGATGGACGCCACCGCCGGCAAAAGCCTGTTCAAGCGTCGATTGTATTTCTGAGACGGCGCCGACCCTGGTTCCCTTGGCGCCATAGGCCTCGGCATATCTGACGAAATCGGGATTGCCGAAGGTCATGCCGAAATCGGGGAACCGGTCGACCGCCTGCTTCCAGCGGATCATGCCGAAAGCATTGTCCTCGATGATCAGCACGACGAGGTTGAGCTTCAGCCTGACGGCGGTTTCCAGTTCCTGGCTGTTCATCATGAAGCCGCCATCGCCGCAGATCGCCATGACGCGGCGTGCGGGATAGAGCATCGCGGCCGTCATCGCCGAGGGCAGGCCGGCGCCCATCGTGGCCAGGGCGTTGTCGAGCAGCAAAGTGTTGGCGACGCGCGTGCGGTAATTGCGCGCGAACCAGATCTTGTACATGCCGTTGTCGAGCGCCAGGATGCCATCGGCCGGCATCACCGCGCGCACGTCATGAACCAGACGCTGCGGCGTGAAACGGTCTTCGGTGGCGCGGGCGGCAATGCGGGTCAAAATGCCTTCGCGCAATGGCAGCAACGCTTGCGCGTTGGGGATCTTGCCCTCGATCCGGTCGGCAAGCAGCCTGAGCGAAGCGCCGATGTCACCGATCACTTCGGTCTGCGGGAAATAGACCTGCTCGACATTGGCTGGCTGGTAACCGACATGGATCACCTTCGGTCCCTTGTCGCCCATAATGAAGGGCGGCTTCTCGATCGTGTCGTGGCCGATGGTGATGATGAGGTCGGCCTGTTCTATCGCCTCATGCACATAGTCGCGCTCCGACAGCGCCGCTGTGCCCATGTAGAGTTCGGTGCCGCCGGGCACCGTGCCCTTGCCCATCTGGGTGGTGAAATAGGGAATGCCGGTTCTGATGACGAACTGGGCGAGGTCGGAGGTCGAGCGCGGCCGCGACGCGGCGGCGCCCAGCATCGCCAGCGGCCGCTGCGCCTTGATGATCATCTCAGCGGCACGGTCGAGCGCCAGCGGGCTGGCCAGCGGAAGCTCGACCGGATGCGGCGGGATCAGCGCGACATCGTCGCACTCCTCGGCCGCGATGTCTTCGGGCAGTTCCAGATGCACCGGCCCCGGACGCTCCTCCTCGGCAATCCGAAACGCTTCGCGCACCACGGCGGGAATGGTCTTCGCCGAGATGATCTGACGTGACAGCTTGGTCAACGGCTTCATCGCGGCGACGATGTCGACGATCTGGAAGCGGGCCTGGCGCGACGAGCGGATGCCCTTCTGCCCGGTGATCATGATCATCGGCATGGCGCCGAGCAGCGCATAGGCGGCACCCGTCGTCAGGTTCAGGGCGCCGGGTCCCAGCGTGGTGATGCACACACCTGGCTTGCCGGTGAGCCTGCCATGGGTGGCGGCCATGAACGCCGCCGCCTGCTCATGACGGGTGAGGATGAGCTGGATCGAGGATTTGCGGATGGATTCGACGACGTCCAGGTTTTCTTCGCCGGGAATGCCGAAGATGCGATCGACGCCCTCATTCTCGAGGGCGGCAACAAGCAGGTCAGAACCTTTGGGCACGAAGCATCTCCTGGGCAAAGCGGCGGCGAACCGCGTCGGGATATGATCAGACATAGTGCTGGCAAAGTCCTACCGCGAGGCGCGGCCGCCGCCAATATCGCTCTGCCTTACAGATCCTTCCGTTTCCTGAATTGGCCGGGCGAGACGCCGGCGTGGCGCCTGAAGGCGGTGGAGAAGGCGGCTTCCGAGCTGTAGCCGACCGCCTCGGCGACTTGGCCCAGGCTCTTGCCCTCGTGCAGCAGCCGGCTGGCCTGCCGCATGCGGCAGCCGAAGAGATAGGCCATGGGCGCTTCGCCGACGAGATCGCGAAAGCGGGCGGCAAAGGTTGCCCTGGAGAGCCCGACCGCGCGTGCCAGGGTCTCGATCGTCCAGTCGTGGCCATAGGCTTCATGCAGGGTCGCGAGCGCTCTGGCGATCGCGGGGTCCTGCAATCCCCTCAGCCAACCTGGATTGTCCATGCTTTCCAGACCGGAGCGCAAGGCGCGCGTGACGATGGCCCCAGACAGGCGAGCCATTACTACGTCGCTGCCGGGACCTTCGTCGGTCGCTTCCACCAGCAAGGCCTCGACATAGCCACGCAGCCATTTGGGCAGACGGCCATTCGATCCCCGGATGTGAACGATGCGCGGCAGGCCGGCAAGTGCCGGATGGTCGGCGTCGCGAAAGGCGAAGGCGCCGCACAGGATGACGGTCTTTTCGCCTTCGCCGCCGCTGCGAATACGCCCGGCTGCGGTTTGGGTCGCCAGTTCGGCGGCGGGGACGTTCGCGCTTTTGAGCGCGCCGGGCGACCGCAGCACATGCGGATCGGCGCGCGGTGCAATGATCAGGTCGCCGGCATCGAGAGGCTCGACATCTTCCTCACCGAACACCGCCTCGCATCGCCCCTTGATGACGACGTGAATGCCGCGAAGTCCAGCCTGGCTGAACGAGATCGCCCAGGGCGCGGCCAGTTCGAGGCGCCGGTACCCGGCGGCTGCGAAGTGCAATTCGCGCATGAGGGTAGCCAGGAGATCCACGCTTCGCTCCAGAAACAGACGATCGATAAATCAATCCAGACGCTGTCGAATAGCGCGCCGGCCTTACTGGACCTAGCTATGCCCGACAGGCCGCTTGCCGGCGATAACGAAACTCAGGAGTTATTCATGCCGCCAATCGAGCTTTTTGTCGCGCAGCTTTGTCCCTATGCGCACCGTGTCAGGCTCGCCCTTGCCGAGAAAGGCCTGCAGGCGACGGAAATCGAAATCGATCTGCGCAACAAGCCGGCGTGGTTCCTGAAACTCACGCCGACGGGAAAGGTGCCGCTGCTGCGCCATCAGGGGCAATATGTCAGGGAGTCGGCGATCATCTGCGAATATCTCGATGATGCATTCCCCGAACGGCCGATTTTCCCCAGGGATGCTCATGCCCGCGCTGAGGCGCGCATCTGGATCAGCTTCGCCGACACGCAGCTTTACGCCAGGACGGCAACCATGATGCACAGTTCCGACGCTATGGTTCATGAGCGGATCAAGGCCCAGCTTGGCGACGCCCTGCGCTTTGTGGAACAGCATGCCTTTGCGAGGCGAGGGGCGGACGAACGGTTTTTGCTGGGCTCGGAATTCAGCGCCGCCGACGTCGCCTTCTATCCCTGGTTCGAACAGCTGTGCGTGCTTGAGAAATATCTGGGCTTTGCCATGCCGACCGAATGCGAGCGCCTGCTGCGGTGGCAGGAAACGGTTGCCGCCAGGGAGGCGGTGCGGACCTGCGCAAGGTCGCCCGGCTTCTACCTGGAATCCTATGGCCGGCTTCTCGCGGCCTGAGACGAGCGGGCAAACGGAAAAAAATTCCTCACTATGGTGCTGCAAGGTCAGTCATTTGCTTCTTGCGGCAGGCGCAAGCCTGTAAATATGCGGCATCAAGCAGGTCCGCGAGAGGTGAGAGAAACATGCCCAATCCAACCGTCGTCGGGTTTTCCGGCAATTTCACCCGGCCGTCCAAGACGCGCGGCTTCGTCGACCAGGTCGTCAGGGACATTGCGCGCCAGCATGGATTGTCGGCGAGTACCTACGACATCGAAGACCTCGGCCCCTCACTTGGCGCTGCCAAATGGGCGCGCGATCTCGACGGTCAGGCGCGGGCAATCTTCGACAGCGTCGTCAATGCCGATGTGCTGGTGGTGGGGTCGCCGACCTACAAGGGCAGCTACACCGGCCTGTTCAAGCACTTCTTCGATCTGTTCGATCCCGCTTCCTTGCGCGGTAAGCCGGTGGTGCTGCTTGCCACCGGCGGTAACGATCGCCACGCGTTGATCGTCGAGCACCAGTTGCGGCCGCTGTTCGGCTTCTTCGAGGCGCTGACGCTGCCGACAGGGGTCTATGCCACGGACAAGGATTTTTCCGATGGCGTGCTGCGGGCAGAACCCATCCTGAAGCGCGTCGAGCAGGTCGTCGGCGAGGTCGGGCTGGTGCTGGCCAATCGCTCAGCTGCCGGCGTCGCGGCCGGATAGCACGCAGATTTTTACGTGATCCGCAAATCAATACCCCGCCGGCCAGGCCTGGCGGGGTATCGCCGTGCAAAGGTTCCCGCGCTTGCGGTCATCCTGAGCGACGATGACAACGCGGCTTGGCTAACTCCGAAATCCATTTCAGACGGATTTATCGCGATAACTAGTTCCTGTCCGCCGGCTTCGAACGCATCCTTGACACGGTCTCGCGCTCGGCGCGCTTGGAGCGCAGCGGCGGCAGGCCGCGGTCGATCAGGTCCATGTCTTCCAGAACCATGTCGCCCATGCGCTTGAAGGCGATGTCGAGCGCGCCGGCGCGGTGGGCGGAGCGCAGGAAGCCGGGGATCGCACGGACCGGATGGTCCGCCGCCAGCGGCTCTTCGGGGAAGACATCGCTGGCGGCAAGGATGTGACCACTCTTCACCGCCGCCATCAAGGCCGGAAAATCGACGACGCCGGCGCGGCTGAGCAGGATGAAGGCGGCGCCCTTGCGCATGCTGGCAAAAGCATCGGTGCCGAGAAAACCCTGGTTCTCCGAGGTCACCGAAGCGACGACGAAGACGAAGTCACTGGTCGACAGCACCTCGTCGAGCGAGGCCGGTTCGACGCCATTGTCGATCAGGATCGATGGCGGCAGCCAGGGATCGAAGACCTTGGTGCGGGTACGAAAGCCCGACAGCAGCCGGTTCAGCGCACGGCCCAGATCGCCGAAGCCGATGATGCCGACATCGGCGCCGGACAGAAGCCGCGCCGTCAAATTGCCATCGCCGCCCCACAGCTCCTCGCCTTTGCGGAAAGCGAGGTCGGCATCGACAATATTTCGGGCAAGGTTGAGCGCCATGGCGAGGCCAAGCTCGGCCACCGGCTCGGCGAAGACGAGGCCGGTGGTGACGACATGGATGCCGCGCGCAAACAGCGTCTCATAGGGCATGTTGTTGATGAGGTTGGTCTCGACATTGAAGACGCAACGCAGCGCCTGCATCTGGTCCAAAGTCTCGGGCGAGATCGGCGGCTGGCCGATAATATAGCGGGCTTCGGCCAGCACGTCGGCGGGCAAGTTCGCCACGCCCTCGGCCGTCGTCTCGACGACGCGGTAATGCGCCTTGAGGCGCGCCAGCTGCGGTGGGGTGAAGATCAGGTCGAGCGTGCGTGGTTCCGGCGCGCTGATGACCAGCGGCAAGGCCTTGTTTGGCATGACGATTCCTCCCCGGCGCGATCCGCATCGCGTATTTTGCTTTGCACTTGTGGTAGTCCCAAAACCACTTGCCGCTTTCCGGCGGCATGTGCTTGAGGGGTAAAATACCCACCATCAAACGATTTACAACTCCGGGAGGGGCCGCCGATCGCGCGGCTCGAGCCTTGCCGGGTTTTGATGCGGGAATCCGTTGGCTCGCCAGGCAACGGCCCTGAGGGCTCCTTTCCTTCTCCCCCTGTGAGAGAAGGTGCAGTCAAAACGGATAGTGCTGCCCCGGATCCTCGATCGTCAGCCAGCGCAGGTCGGTGAACTCGGCGATCGAGGCCTTGCCGCCGAAGCGGCCGTAGCCTGAACCCTTGACGCCGCCGAACGGCATTTGCGCCTCGTCGCCGACGGTCGGGCCGTTGATGTGGCAGATACCGGCTTCGATGCGCGCGGCAACCGCCATGGCACGGCGGATGTCGCGGCTGAACACGGCCGAGGACAGGCCGTATTCGGTATCGTTGGCGACACATACCGCTTCGTCCTCGCCCTTGACGCGGATCACCGGCTTGACCGGGCCGAAGGATTCTTCCGAATAGACGCGCATCGCCGGCGTCACGTGGTCGAGCAATGTCGCCTCGACCACGGTTCCGGTGCGCTTGCCGCCGGCCACAAGCCTGGCGCCCTTGGCGACGGCGTCGGCAACCAGTTCTTCCATCTTGTCGGCGGCCTGGCTGCTGATCAGCGAACCGAGCACGACATGGCCGCGCGGGTCACCGGCAGGCAGCTGCGCCGCGCGGGCGGCGAGCTTGGCGACGAACTCGTCGGCGACCTTTTCATCGACGACCAGACGCTCGGTCGACATGCAGATCTGGCCCTGATGCATGTAGGCGCCGAAGGTCGCCGCATTGACCGCCGCATCGATGTCGGCATCGTCGAGCACGACCAGCGGCGCCTTGCCGCCGAGTTCGAGCAGCGCCGGCTTCAAGTGACGGCCGGCGAGTTCGGCAATGATTCTGCCGACCTTGGTCGAGCCGGTGAAGTTGACACGCCTGACTGCAGGGTGCGCGACCAGTGCCTCGACGATTGCCGCTGCGTCCTTGGGGTCATTGGTGACGACATTGATGACGCCCTTGGGCAGGCCGGCCTCGACCAGCACCTGGCCGATCAGCCGGTGTGTGCCTGGGCACATTTCCGAAGCTTTCAGCACAACCGTGTTGCCGCAGGCGATCGGCATGGCGATGGCACGGGTTCCGAGGATGACCGGTGCATTCCACGGCGCGATGCCGAGGCAGACGCCGGCCGGCTGGCGGATCGCCATGGCCAGCGTGCCGGGCTTGTCGGAGGGAATGACCTCGCCCGAAATCTGCGTCGTCATGGCGGCTGCCTCGCGCAGCATTTTGGCGGCGAGCATGACGTTGAAGCCGGCCCAGGGGCCGGTGGCGCCGGTTTCTTCCATCATCAATCTGGTGAATTCGCCGACCTTGGAGTCCATGACATCGGCCGCCTTGGACAGAAAAGCGCGGCGCTCGCCCGGTCCGGTCTTCGACCAGCTCTTGAAGGCGAGGGCCGCGGCTTCCACCGCGGCATTGGCGTCGGCGATGCTGGCTGCGGCAGCGCGGGTGGCCAGCTTGCCGGTGAACGGGTCCATGCGCTCGTAAGAGGCGGAGCCTGACGCATCCCTTTTGTCGCCGTCGATCAGAAGTCCGATGTCCATTGTTCTCTCCCTCGCTCGCCGTCGAGCGTCTTTTCTATCTATTATCGACCACGATCTGATCCGAACACCGGCTCCCACTTTTCGGGATCATGGTCTAGAAGCCGAGCACCTCGGCATTGATCGATGCTTCAAGCCCACCGTCAACCGGCACATTGGCGCCGTTGACCCAGCGTGCGCCGTCCGAGCACAGGAACAGCACGACAGGCGCGATGTCGCCCGAGGTTCCGGCGCGCCCGACCCTGGCGATGTCGCTGTCCACGCGGGCGTCACCCAGCACATTGCGGAACTGTTTGAGGATCGGCGTCTCGACCGGGCCGGGGCTCACTGCATTGACGCGGATGCCGCGGCTCCTGAACAGGTCCTGATGTGCGGCGCGCTGCGTCCACAACAGCAGCAGCTCCTTGGAAACGGGATAGCCTTCCTCGTTCTTCACCTGATGGTCGGCGATCATCTTCGCCACATCGGGAAAGCCTTCGATGCCGACCATCGATGCCGCGCGGTTGAGATTGGCGCGCCAGCCATAGCCGGCGATCGAGGCGACGTTGACCACGGTGCCGCCTTCACGAAGTCTTGGTGCGAGGCCTTCCGAGAGCGCGCGCAGGCCGTAGAAGTTGACGGCCAGTGTCGACACCGCACCGGTGTTGCCGGGGAGGCCGGCGACATTGCAGAGCGCATCGATGCGCTGCGGCAGGCGCCCGAGGAGATCGTCGACGCCGGCCTTGGATGAGATGTCAGCCTTGACGAAACTGCCGGCCGATGCTGCCGGTTCACGCATATCGACGCCGATCACGTCAGCGCCCAGTTGGCCGGCAAGTTCGGCCGTGCGAGCGCCGATACCAGAGGCGACACCGGTGATGAGGATGGTCTTGCCGAACAGCATGGTCACGCCTTTTCACTATGCGTTGCGGCCTGTTGCGGCGAAGGCGTCGCGTCACTATCGCCGGCGTTTGCCGGCAGCCTGACCCGGTAGCCGACCGGTAGCAGGCGCAGGCCAAAGCGCTCCTCCAGCGTTCCCCACACGCCGCGCGGCAGGAACAGCGAGAACAGCACCGCCGTGGCGCCGAGGCCGATCAGATACCAGACGCCGGTGCCGCCGAACCAGGTCTCGATGAGGAAGAACAGCAGCGCACCCAGAATGGCGCCCTCGAAGGTGCCGATGCCGCCGACCAGCACCATGAAGATCATGTAGGCGGTCCACTGGACGTTGAAGTAGGTTTTCGGCTGGAAGGTGATCGACGTGGCCAACCACAGCGCGCCGGCCATGCCGATGCCGAAGGCGGCGAGCACGAAGAGCAGCCGCTTGGTTCCGGTGACGCGCACGCCGACCGATGCCGCGGCCTCCTCATTGTCCCTGATGGCGCGGATGGCCGCACCCGTGCTGCCGCGCAGCAGGCTAAACAGGGTGGCGAGCAGCGCCGTCATCGCGGCCAGCGCCAGCCAGTAGATCGTCGCCCGCCTGGAACCGGCGTCATAGACGTTGAGCGAGATCAGCGACGTCCCGGTCTCGCCTTGCACCAGCCGGTCGAGATTGACCAGGAGATGGGTGAGCGCCGCGATCACCCACATGCCGATGGCGAACTCGCCGTTCCTGAGCCGCAGCATGAACAGCGACATCGGCCAGGAGATCGCGCCGACAATGATCCCGGAGACGAACAGCGAAGCGAACGGGTTGAGGCCGGCATCGGCCAGGCGGATGGTGAAATAGGCGCCGAGGCCGAAGAACACTTGCTGTCCCACCGAAACCAGCCCGCCGAAGCCGGCCAGCGCGTTCCACATCGCTGCCAGGATCACATAGATGAACAAGGCGGTCACGCGGTCGACGGCGCCGGCCGACAGGAAATGCGGCGCGACGCCAAGTAGCGCGATGATGACGACGACCGCAATCGCCGAGATGCGCGAGGCGGAGGTGCCGCGCTCGATAGCGGGGGCGTTTAAAACCGCGCTCATGATGCTTTCCTCGCGGGCAGGCGCAGCAGGCCGCGCAGGCCGAGGCCGGAGGTGGAGAGCCGGATGAACAGCACGATCAGGAAGGCGACATGGCCGCCGATCAGAAAACCTTGCGGATGGATCTGCGCGCCGAGCGTCTGGGCGAGCGCCAGAACGATGCCGCCGACCAGCGTGCCCCATAGCGAACCGGCGCCGCCGATCACGGCCGCCTCGAAAGCGAACAGCAATTGAGGTGCGCCGGTATAGGGATCGAAGGTGGCGCGCATGCCGAGGAAGGCACCGGCAAGACCGACCGTGACCATGGCGATGGCGGCCGCGAGGGCGTTGGCGCGGCGCGCATCGACGCCGACGAGACCGGCCGTGTCGGGATCTTCCGACGTGGCGCGGATCGAGCGGCCAAGCCTGGTGCGGGTGAGGAACAGCTGCAGTCCGCCAAGCAATATGACGGCGGCGGCGAACATGATCACGGCAAGCTTGCCGACATAGATGCTGCCCGGCCATTCCCAGGAATCGTAGGAGAGGCTGCCGATATAGGGCGCCAGCGAACGTGTGTCGGCGCCGAACTGCTCGAACAGCGCATTGTCGATGACGATGGCGAGGCCGAACGTGGTCAGGATCGGCAGGAGCGCGCCGCCGCGGGCGCTGCGCTCGAGTAGGAAGCGTTGCAGCGCCCAGCCGATGGCCGCCATCAGCGGCAGCACGATGAGCAGGCCGACGAAGGGCGAGATATGGAATTGCGAGGCGAGCCACCACAGCGCATAGGCGGAAAACACGGCCAGGCTTCCATGTGCGAGGTTGATGATGCGCATCACCGAAAACATGAAGGAGAGGCCGCAGGCGATCAGCGCGTAGTAGCCGCCGAGCAGGATGCCCTGGACGATCTGGTTGCTCATGCCGGCACACTCCCGGCGCTTTTTCTGTGCAGACCGAAATAGGCTTTCGTCACTTCATCGCGGGACATGCCCTTGCTCGGGCCTTCCAGCGCGACGAGTCCTTCGAGCATGCAGATGACCTTGTCCGAGACCGAGAGCGCGCGATTGAGGTCCTGTTCGACCAGGATGATCGTCGTGCCGGAGCTGATCAGGCCTTGCAGCGAAGCGTATACGCGATGGACCACCAGCGGCGACAGGCCGAGCGAGACCTCGTCGAGCAGCAGCAGTTCGGGATTGCTCATCAAAGCGCGGCCGATGGCGGTGGCCTGCTGCTCGCCACCGGAGAGATGCCCGGTCTTGGCATGGCGGCGCGGCTTCAGATTGGGGAACGTGTCGAGCACTCGTTCCACGCTCCAGTCGCCGGGACGGCCGGCGGTCTTGCCAAGCAGGAGGTTCTCCTCGACCGTCATCTGCACGAACAGTTTTCGCCCTTCCGGCACCAGCGCGACGCCCATGCCGACGCGCTTGTGCGAGGGAACGCCGGTGATATCGGCACGATTCAGCAGCACGCGGCCGGCCGTCGGCTCATGGGCGCCGGCGATCGCCCGCAGCAGCGTCGTCTTGCCGGCGCCGTTGGCGCCGACCAGCGCCAGCGTTTCGCCGCGCTCGATCGTAAAGCTCACACCGCGCACCGCCTGCAACAGGCCATGGCGGACGACCAGATTCTCGATTGCGAGCAGGCTCATTTCGGGCCTCCGCCGAGATAGGCGCGCACGACTTCCGGGTCGGCCATCACCGCTTGCGGCTCGCCATCGGCGATGATCTTGCCGGCGTCCATACAGATCAGCCGCTCTGCCACCTGCAGCAGGATGTGGACGATGTGCTCGATCCAGACGATGCCGATCTTGCGGCGGCGCAATTCCTTGATGGTATCGACAAGTTCGCTCGCCTCGCCATCGGTCAGTCCGCCGCCGATCTCGTCGAGCAGAAGCAGCGTAGGCCTTGCCGCGAGCGCGCGGGCAAGTTCCAGCCGCTTGCGGTCGAGCAGGCCGAGCGTTTCGGCGCGCCGGTTGGCCACGCCCATCATGCCGCACAGTTTCAGCGCCTCCAGCGCCTCTTCATAGGCCTCGTCGCGGGCGAGACCGGCGCCATGCGACGCGGCAACAAAAACGTTCTCGAACGTGGTCATGCCGCTGAACGGCTTGGGCACCTGGTGCGTGCGCACCAGGCCGAGACGACAGCGCGCTGTAGCCGGCATCGCGGTCACATCGCCACCCTTGAAGGCGACCGTGCCGGCGCTCGGCGGGAAGGCGCCTGACAAGATGCTGAGCAGCGTCGTCTTGCCGGCGCCGTTGGGGCCGACGATGCCGACGGCCTCATCGGCATTCATGGCGAAGTCGACATCGTCGAGCACCACCAGCGCGCCGAAGCGTTTCTGGATGCCGGCAGCGCGGAGGATCGCGGCGTTTGCTGAACCGTTCACGATGCGATCCCCGTAACCGACCGTCAGCTGTTATACGGCTGGAGCTTGGCCTCGACCGGAACCTTCGGGTCGGTGGCGTTCTCGGTCACGACGTAGTCGAGCGGGAATTTGCCGCCTTCCTTGGCCGCCACCCATTGCGTGCCGATGATCGGGCCGGGAGAGACATTGGCGACCGGGCCGCTGGTGAAGTCGACCTTGCCGATCATGGTCTCGGTGTTGAGCGTGCTCAGCGCCTGGGCGACGGCCGCCTTGTCCTTGGCGTCGGTGCTTGCCTTCAGCGCCTCGAAGCCGGCGTCGAGCAGCGACATCGAGGCGCCGAGCTGCTGCGTCCACTGCTTGCCGCTGGCGGCCTCATAACCGTCGGCCAGTTCGATCCCCGAAACGCCGGTCAGCGGCGACTTGTAGGGAAAGGCCTTGTGCCAGTAAGCGGCGCTCGAAATCTTGTTGCCGAGATCGCCGAGCGCCTCGATGTCGGACGGGAACAATCCGGTCTTGGCGACCTGGCAGATCTTGATCTGCTTGATCAGGCCTTGCTGTGCAGCCTGACGCCAGAAGGCGGCGAAGTCCGGCGGGATCGGGAAGGAGTTGAAGATCTCGACGCCTTCCTGCTTGAACAGCGCGATCTGCGAGGAATAGTCGGTGGTGCCGGTCTCGTAGGCGCCGGGATCGACGATGGTGAAACCCTGCTTTGCCAGCAACGGCGCCAGATGGGTGCGGATGGCATTGCCGTCTGCGTCGTTGGGGTACATGACGCCGACCTTCTTGTTGGTCTCGATCAGGTTCCATTGCGAGATGTAGGTCCGGAAGAACTCGTCGACGCCGAAGCCGAAATGATAGGTCCATTTGAACGGCGAGGGTTCGCCGGGCTTGGCGCCGCGGCCGAAATACCAGGCCTCCCACGGCATGACGGTGGAGAGGCAAGGCACGCCGGCGGCTTCGCAGGCGTCGGCGACCGGGTTGATCACCTCCGGCGTCGACACCGCCAGCATCAGGTCGACGGCTTGGTTGTTGATGAGGTCCTTGGCGAGCTGGCCGGCGCGCGACGGGTCGGATTGCGTGTCCTGGTCGATGATCTCGACACTGTATTTCTTGCCGCCGATGTCGAGGCCGTTGGCGAGCGCCTTGCGGGCGAGATCGAGCACATAGCCGTCGGTCTGGCCGAAGCCGGCGAGCGGCCCGGTGCGCGGGCTGACAAAGCCGACCTTCAGCGTGTCGGCGGCCTGCGCGAAGGCCTGGCCGCGGCTGAGCGCAAGTGCCGCGCCGCCGGCGAGCGATGTGGCGATGAACTGGCGCCGCGAGACGCCGGATTTGCTTGAGGTCATGCTGGTATTCCTCCCTTTCCTGACGGCACCTGGAGGTCACCGCCGGCCTGCTCAAAATCGATGCCGCCCGTTCTTAAGATCGGAGATCGCCCCGGCAGGCCTTGAGGCGGCAGCGGAACGCCGCCAATGCCGATAACGGCACGATTTCGATCCTCCCATGGTCACAGTGCCCTAGGTGTTTGGTTTGGTAAAATGATATTTTGCGGTGTTTCGTTAACCAACAGGTTATGGAAATACGGCTGAAGGCCCGCTCTGCGCCAGATTGGCGAAAGGTGCTCAGGCGTTCTGGCTGGCCGCCTCGCGAATGGTCTGCAGCAGGATGGTGAAGGCCGGCGAAGGCGCAGTGTCGGTCCGCATCGTCAGGCCGACCGGCCCTTTGGTTTCCTCGGTGTTGACGGGCAAGGCGACGAAGGCGCCGCTGGAGAGTTCGTTGGCGACGACGCCTGTCGATATGATCCAGACCGCGTTGCTTTGGCGCAGGAAGGCACGGCCGAAGGAATCCGAGACGGTCTCGATCTCGGTCGCAGGCGCCGTCATGCCGTTGGTGATGAACAGGCGGTCGACGAACGGGCGGATGACCGATTCCCGCGTCGGCATCAGCACCGGAAATTCATCGAGCCGGGCGAAGATGTCCTGGCCCGGCTGCAGCAGCGGATGGCCGGCCCTCACCACGAACAGCACCGGTTCGGAATAGAGATGCTCGAAGAAGAAGCCGGTCATGTTTTCCGGCGCCGCAAGCCGGCCGACGACGAGATCGAGCGCACCGACGCGCAACTGTTCCAGCAGGACCGCGTTCTCGCCGGTGACGATCTTGATCGCAGCACCGGTATTTTCACTCAGGAACAGGCTTATGGCGCGTGGCATCACCTTGGCCGACACTGTCGGGAGCGCGCCGATGCGGATCGGATGCCGGTTGATGGCGCCGTCCTGGCGGACGGAATCGACGCCGCGCTTCAGTGCCGTGATCGCCGTGCCGGCATGGCCGAGAAAGATTTCGCCAAGCCGTGTCACCCTGATGCCGCGGCCGTCGCGTTCGACGACAGCGATGCCAAGCGCCTCCTCCAATTCGCGCAACGTCTTGGTCACGGCCGGTGGGCTGACATGGAGAAAGTCGGCCGCCCTCGCCACGCTGCCTTGCCGCGCTACCTCAAGGAATGCCTGCAGGTGACGGAACCTTATGCGGCTTTCGGACATGTTCTCATAACCTAGCAGTTAATGAAACGGCGTAAAATATCATTTTACCAAACCAAATGCCTTGTGCAATGTGAACACGGAGGATCGAAATCGTGCCATTCGTCAACATTGGCGGCATCACGCTGCACCATCGCCATATCAAGGCGAAGGGAAATGCGCGGCCGATCGTGTTCATCAATTCGCTGGGCACCGACTTCCGCGTCTGGGACGAGGTGTTGCCCGAACTGGGTGGCGAAATGCCTGTGTTGGTCTACGACAAGCGCGGCCATGGCCTGTCCGACATTGGTGGCGTCAGCTCGATCGACGAGCATGTCGATGATCTGTCGGGCCTGATCGATCATTTCGAACTGAACAATGCGGTGCTGTGCGGCCTGTCGGTGGGCGGCCTGATTGCGCAAGGGTTTTATGCCCGGCGCCCCGAAATCGTCGACGGCCTCATCCTGTGCGACACCGCCCACAAGATCGGCACGGCCGACAGCTGGAACACCCGCATCGAAACGGTCGAAAGCAAAGGTATCCAGGCCATCGCCGATGCCGTGCTCAAAATGTGGTTTACGCCTGCCTTCCACGCGGACCGTGTCGCCGAGCTCGACGGCTACTGGAACATGATGACCCGGCAAGCCGTCGCCGGCTATGTCGGCACCTGCGCCGCGGTGCGCGATGCCGATTTCACCGAGGCCGCGCAGGGGATCGCGGTACCCACGCTTTGCGTCGTTGGCGACCAGGACGGCTCGACGCCGCCGGATCTCGTCCGCTGGCTGGCCGATCTGATCCCAGGCGCACATTTCGAAATCATTCGTGACGCCGCGCACATCCCTTGCGTCGAACAGCCCAAGGCGCTGACCACCCTGATCCGCGATTTCGTCGCGGCGCTTCCCCTGAGAAAGCAGACCCATGGATGAACTGCCCAAAAACGAAACCAGATATCAGACCGGGCTGACCGTCAGGCGCTCGGTGCTCGGCGACCCGCATGTTGATCGCAGCGAGGATGCCGTCACCGATTTCGACCGGCCGTTCCAGGAGCTGATCACCGAGGCAGCCTGGGGCACTGTGTGGGCGCGTCCGGGCTTCAGCAGGCGCGAACGCTCGATCGTGACGCTGGCACTGCTGGCCGCCCTTGGCCATGATGAAGAGGTCGCCATGCATGTGCGCGCCACCGCCAACACCGGTGCGTCGCGCGACGATATCTGCGAAGCGTTCCTGCATGTCGCGATCTATGCCGGCGTGCCGGCCGCCAACCGCGCCTTCAGGATCGCCAAGGAGGTGTTTTCGGAAATGGACGGAAGCAGGGCTGGCCATGCCAGCTGATGCCGGCTCGAACCGCAGGCCCGAGAGCGGAGCCTTCTTCCAGCGCGACCGTGGCTGGCATCCGCCGGCGCTGACGCCCGACTACAAGACGTCGGTGTTGCGCTCGCCGCAAAAGGCGCTGCTGGCCTTCGACAACACGGCGTCCGAAATCACCGGTCCGGTGTTCGGCCACGCCATGCTCGGCGAACTCGACAATGACCTGATCCACAACTTCGCCAAGCCCGGCGAGAGCGCAATCGGCGAGCGTATCATCGTCTATGGCCGCGTGCTCGACGAGCGCGGCCAGGGCGTCTCCGGCGCGCTGCTCGAATTCTGGCAGGCCAATTCAGGCGGCCGTTACCGCCACAAGAAGGACGGCTATCTCGCGCCGCTCGATCCGAATTTCGGCGGCTGCGGCCGCACCATCACCGATGCCGATGGCGGCTATGCCTTTCGCACGGTGAAGCCCGGTCCCTATCCCTGGCCGAACGGGCCCAATGACTGGCGGCCATCGCACATCCATTTCTCGGTGTTCGGCCACGGCTTCGCACAGCGGCTGATCACGCAGATGTATTTCGAGGGCGACCCGCTGATCTGGCGGTGCCCGATCGTGCGCGGTATCCGTGACAAGGCGGCCGTTGAGACGCTGGTCGCGGCGCTCGACATGCAGGCGACGATCCCGTTCGACGCGCGCGCCTACAAGTTCGACATCGTGCTGCGCGGGCGCCGCGCCGCGCTGTTCGAAAACCGGCCGGAGGGCAATTGATGGCGCAATCGCTGACCCGGCTGAAGGAGAGCCCGTCGCAGACCGCCGGGCCCTACGTGCATATCGGGCTGACGCCGAATTTCGGTGGTATCGGCGGCGTCTACCCGACAGACCTGGGCGCGACGATGCTCAACGACAAGACCAAGGGCGAGCGCATCGGTTTGCGCATCCGCGTGCTCGACGGCACCGGCACGCCGCTCAGGGATGCCTTGATCGAAATCTGGCAAGCGGATGCCAATGGCTTCTACAATTCGCCGGCCGAATTGCGCGGCGATGCCGATCCGGATTTTCAGGGCTGGGGCCGTCAGCCGACCGACATGGAAACCGGCCTGTGCAGTTTTCAGACGATCAAGCCGGGACGCGTGCCGTATGGCGACGGCCGGCTGATGGCGCCGCATATCAGCCTGTGGATCGTCGCCCGCGGCATCAATATCGGCCTCCACACGCGGCTCTATTTCTCCGACGAGGCCAAGGCCAATGCCGAGGATCCGATCCTGGCCCGCATCGAGCACAAGGTGCGAGTGCCGACGCTGATCGCCGAGCGGCAAGGCGACAACTATATTTTCGACGTCCATCTCCAAGGGGAGAAGGAAACGGTCTTCTTCGACAGCTGACGGTCAGGAAACCAATGACATGACCGTATCGCCCTTCGACCATCCGCTGCTCTCCGGCCTGCTCGGCGACGAGGAGGCGGCTCGGCATTTTTCGGTGGATGCGGAAATCGCCGCCATGCTCGATTTCGAGCGCGCGCTGGCGCAAGCGGAAGCCGAAAGCGGGACTATCGGCACGGATGCCGCCGCGGCGATTGTACCTGTCCTGTTGTCATACAAGCCGGACACCGCGCGGCTGCGGGCCGGTGTGGCGAAGGATGGCGTGATCGTGCCCGAACTGGTGCGCCAGTTGAAGGCAGCGGTCGGGGCGCCGCACGACGCCGGCGTGCATTTCGGCGCAACCAGCCAGGACGTCATCGACACTGGCCTGGTGCTTCGGCTGCGCCGGCTCATTGAACATGTCGACCTGCTGCTGACTGAAAACATTCTGCGGCTGGTGGGGCTGGAAGAACGTTTTGGCAGCCGTGCATTGACAGCGATGACGCGCATGCAGCCGGCGATCCCAATTCAGGCGTCGGACCGCGTGGCGGTGTGGCGCACGCCGCTGCAACGGCATCAGCAGAGACTGTCGGAGCAATCCAAGCGTCTGCTCGTGGTGCAGTTTGGCGGCGCCGCCGGCACGCTGGAGAAGCTGGGCGACAAAGGACCTGCCGTGCGCGCGGCCCTTGCCGCAAAGCTCGGCCTTGGCGACGCGCCGCAATGGCACAGCCAGCGGGACGCGCTGGCCGAATTCGCCGGGCTGCTATCGCTCATCACCGGCAGCCTCGGCAAGTTCGGCCAGGACATTGCGCTGATGGCTCAAGATAGAACCGACATCAAGCTGTCCGGCGGCGGCGGCTCGTCGGCCATGCCGCACAAGCAGAACCCGGTGAAGGCGGAAGTGCTGGTGACGCTGGCGCGCTTCAACGCCACCCAGCTTTCCGGCATGCATCAGGCGCTGGTGCATGAGCAGGAGCGCTCCGGTGCTGCCTGGACGCTGGAATGGCTGCTCTTGCCGCAGATGGCGGTTGCGACCGCGGCTGCGCTACGGCTCGCCGCCGAACTCGCCGGACAGATCGAAAGCCTGGGACACTGATGCGCACCCGGATTGTCATTGTCGGCTCCGGACCGTCCGGGCTGCTGCTTGGCCAGCTTCTCGGCACCATTGGCGTCGAGACGGTGATCCTCGAACGTTCGAGCCGGGAGCATGTGCTTGGCCGGGTGCGGGCAGGGGTGCTCGAACAAGGCACCGTCGAGTTGCTCGAAGAGGCGGGCGCAGCTGCAAGGCTGCATGCCGAGGGCCTGCTGCATGCCGGCATCTCGCTTGCCTTCGGCGGCGGCCTGCACCGGCTCGACCTCACGGCACTGACTGGGGGAAAGCATGTCACCGTCTATGGCCAGACCGAAGTGACGCACGATCTGATGGACAAGCGCGAGGCGGCCGGGCTGACCACCGTCTATGAGGCGGCCAACGTCGCGCTGCATGGTTTCGATGGCGAAGCGCCTTACGTCACCTATAGCAAGGACGGCGTCGGCCATCGCATCGACTGCGACTTCATCGCCGGCTGCGATGGCTATCACGGCGTCAGCCGCAAATCGGTGCCTGAGCGGGCGCTGAAAACCTTCGAGCGGACCTATCCCTTCGGCTGGCTCGGCGTGCTGGCCGAAGTGCCGCCGGCCGATCACGAACTGGTCTACGCCAACCATGAGCGGGGCTTTGCGCTGTGCTCGATGCGCTCGACGCATCGCAGCCGCTACTATGTGCAGGTTCCGGTTGATGAGAGCGTCGAGGCCTGGAGCGACGACCGCTTCTGGGATGAGTTGCGCCGTCGCCTGCCCGAGCAGACTGCCGCCGCCGTTGTTACCGGGCCGTCCTTCGAAAAGTCGATCGCGCCGCTGCGCTCCTTCGTTGCCGAGCCGATGCGCTTCGGCCGGCTGTTCCTGGTCGGCGACGCCGCCCATATCGTGCCCCCGACCGGCGCCAAGGGGCTCAACCTCGCTGCCAGCGACGTGCGCTATCTCTTTGCCGGACTTCGCGAATTCTATCTGGACAAATCGCAGGCCGGGCTTGACGCCTATTCAGCCAAAGCGCTGGCTCGGGTGTGGAAGGCGGTGCGCTTCTCCTGGTGGATGACGACGATGCTGCACCGCTTTCCCGATACGGGCGAGTTCGGCCAGCGCATCCAGGAAGCCGAGCTCGACTATCTCGTGCATTCGCAGGCGGCGTCGACCGCGCTGGCGGAGAACTATGTCGGTTTGCCCTATTAAGGGCAGTGCGATCTCAAACCCGTTCGAGCGCCACTGCGATGCCCTGGCCGACGCCGATGCACATGGTGGCGAGCGCATAGCGGGCGCCGCGCTCGCGAAGCTCCAGCGCAGCCGTGCCTGCAATGCGCGCGCCCGACATGCCCAAGGGATGACCAAGCGCGATGGCGCCGCCATTGGGGTTGACGTGCTCCGCAAACACGGCGATTGCGAGTTGGCGGAGCCCGGGGCATGCATGGGGGGCCAAGGGATCGATTAGTTAGATTACAAAGAAATTGTGAGGTTTAAAGGCTGTAT